>JBIOYF010000128.1:0-4331 GCA_044870035.1 Dehalococcoidia bacterium | reverse complement strand
GAGTTGAGCACGCTGGCATGCCCGCTCCGGTGGATCAAGCGCACCGGATGCTCTGACGCCGCCGTGTCGAGGTCGGCGCGCGTGGGGTGGCGGCGTTCGGCGAGCGACGTCTCTTTGTAGCCAAACGCGCGGACCCAGCGCCCCGGCGTCGTGGTCGCCGCGCATTCGCCGATCGCGCGCTGGATGTCGGCGATACTGCGCGCCGGCGAGCAGTCGACCGAGCGCAGGCTCGCCGCGTACGAAAGCAGATGGCAGTGTGCATCGATGAACCCGGGGATGAGCACGCCGCCCTGACAATCGATCCGCTCTGCGCCGCTGCTGACCGCAGCCGTCGCGCCGCGGCCCACAGCCACGATGCGCCCGTCACGCACCGCGACGGCAGCGGCGCGCGGCCGGGCTGGGTCCATCGTGTAGACCCTGGCGTTGTGGAAGAGGAGCTCACTCATCACAAAGCAAACGACCGTCCTTCCATGATAGTAAGACGGCCGCTCTGGGTTCTGGCTACGAATATGCTAGTCGGCGGAGGGCAGGACCTTCGGCTGCATCAGCGTCATCGCCGCGCCGCAGCATTCGATCTCGCCCTCGCCGGGCTTGATGCAGAGGATCTCCGTGCCGCACTTCTCGCACTGGAATCGCTTCCCGAGCTGGTTCGCCATGATACCCTCCCGCCTTACTGCTTAATCTGCATGGGCTGGCCGCAGCACGAGAGGGAGCCTTCACCGCCCTTGGTGACGATCATCTCCGTGCCGCACTTGCCGCACTGGTACCGCTTACCGACCTGGTTTGCCACACCGTTACTCCTGGGATACTTCAGGACGCGCCCGCGGGCCCGTCCGGAATCTGAGTCTAGCCAAGAACCGCTGAAGCCGTCAACCTGGCGGCGCTACTGCACCGTAAACGCCAGGTGCATCCCCTGCGTGTAGTGGCCCGGCACGTTGCAGATCAGCACGTAGCCCCCGGCGTCGAGCGTCGCTTGCACGGCCTGGTTCGCACCTGCGGCGATGTTCCCCGACGACAGCGCAACGATGTCGACCTGCGTCTCGTCGACGCGGTTGCTCGTAACGGGCAGCGCATCCGCCGCCAGTTCCGTTCTAATCACACGGAAGTTGTGCAACCCCGTGCCGTCGTTCGTCACGTTGAACGAGACCCCGCCGGCGTTCGCGTTACCCGGATCGGCCGTGACGACGAACTCGTCCAGCGTCACAACGACGGGCGTCGCGCCGGCGGGAACCGTTGGCGTCGGGCCCGAAGGCGTGGTCGGCGCCTCGGCAGGTAGCTGGCCGCAGATCGAAATGTTGGTACCGGTGATCGGCGGCCCGTCGGGCGCCGTGGGGAAGTTACGCACCAAGTCGCCGTTCTTGTGCTCGGCGGCTTCGGTCTCCTTCTGGCCCCGCCCAACGGTCAGGTGGTTACCGATGAAGATCTCGGTGTTCTTGGCGTGCTCGGCCGGCTTGACGCCGACGGCGCGCTTGACGTTGAGCTGCGTGAGGACGATCTTCTCGCCGGAGTCGTGCGCAGCGGCGCTGGTGTTGTTGACGCCGCGCGTCACCGCCAGTTGATTGCCATCGAAGATCTGCGCGCGTCGCGCGTGCTCCGTGATCTCCGTCTTCTGGACGCCGCGCTGGATGCGCAGCACCGCCGGATCGACAGCCTTCACCGTCACGGTCTCGTCGCCCAGCTTGTACTTGTCACCGACGTTGATCTTGGCCGTGCCCGTGACGGTCATGTAGTAGCCTTCGGGGCCTGCGCTGAGCGGTTCCAGCAACGCCTGGCCCGTGCTTGCGTCCGTCGCCGCGTCGATCTGGTCCTGTGTGAGCGCCTTGAGCAGGGGCGTGCCGGCGTCGTGTGCGGCCCTGGTCGTGCCGTCTTCGCCGCGCGCGATCTGGACGCGAGCAGGCCTGATGATCTCCGTCACGCGCAGCAGCTCGCCGTCAACCCGGACGATCATCCCCTTCTCGATGCCCTCGCTGCCGCTGACCAGCAGCGTCGTTTGCGCGCGGCCGATCGTCTCGCCGACGGTCTGGCCGGTATCGACCGGGCCGATCACCTGCAGCCACTCGTCGTCGAGCCGGAACTGATAGTCCTTAGGAAGGAAGCGCGGGTCGTCCACTGAGACGACGCCGGACGACGTCGAGACGTCGTCGTCCAGCCTAACGTCCGTGGCTGTCTCACCGATGTCCTTCACCGTCATCGGCTCGCTCTCCAGGCGGATCAGGTCACCTTCTGCGATCTGGCCGGTCGCGCTGACGAAGAGCTTCTTCGGCTCTCGTCTGATCTCATCGGCCAGGAACGCGCCGGTGCTGGGGATGCCGGTGGCGATACCGGTCACGCGCATATGCTCGTCATCGACCTGGATCACGTCACCCGCGACGAAGCCGCTGTTATCGCCGACGGGTAGCGCGGTTACTTCAGCGTCGATCGGCTCAGCGAGCGACTCCGTCGCGCCACCCAGGTACACGATCTGCCCGTTGCGGAGCGTGGGCGAGGCGTTACGGATGATCGGTTGGCCGTTCAGCAAGACCGGCTTGCCGCGACCGTGCTCCACCGCCTGGGTGTCGTCGACGCCGCGCTCGACCAGGATCTCCTTCGGCAGCACGCGCAACCGCTCCTCTCCGATGCGCACGTACTGACCGAGCGTGAACGGGCCCGCGTTCGAAACGACGAGGTCCGTCGCGTCTGCGGCGAACGTGCCGCCTTCGACGTCGATCTTGGCGTGCTTCGTCGTCTCCGCGTCGGCGGCGTCCACGTGCTCTTCGACCAGGTCCCAGCGGCCCTCGGTGATCAGCACGGCGAGCTGGCGGATCTGCTCCTGGTTCAGCGTGCCGCCCTGGGTCGCGCCCCAGGTCGGCATCTGCGTGCCGACCCGGCCGCACGTTACGGTATTCGTCACCAGCTTGAAGGCCAAAGCCTTCTGCGCCGGATCGAACACGCCGTTCTCGATGCCCTGGAGCGCGTCAGTATCGAGAGGTAGCGCCGAGGCGAGACGTCCGCCCGCGGAGCCGCCCTCACCTCGATCGCCGTGACAGACGCGACAGTTGCGCTCGAACGTCTGCGCGCCGAAGTCGGCGCTCTTCGCGAGCTGCACGCCCTCCGCGTCTTGGGAGCGGAACGGGTCCCAGATGGTGTACGCGCCGATCGCGATCAGCGTCACGAAGAGGATGGCCACCATGGCATTGATCTGCTTGCCGGTGTTCATCCGCTTCCTTACGCTCCCTCCGTTGAGCCTCGGTTAGATGCGAATCGCGCGATCGGGGTTGTTCGTGGCGCCGTTGATACGGGCCCCCGTATCGACAGTGAGGTCTCCGCTGCCGGAGACGGTGATGGCCATCGTGTCCATGGAGCGCGGCGCCGGCCCGAAGACGCGGACGCCTGCGTCCGTGTACGTCGAGCCGTGGCACGGGCAGCGGAACCAGCCCGACTTGAGCGCCCCTGTCGTCGGGTCCGGCCAGACGAATGTCGGCTTCCACGGCACCGTGCAGCCCAGGTGCGGGCACTTCCACCAGAGCGCCAGCAGCCCCGGACCACCCTGCTCCGCAGTCAGGTTCACCAGCCAGAAGCGCCCTTCCGGGATCTCCACCTTCCCGCCCGGCTTGGGCACCGCCGCCGCGGGCACGCTGACCTTCCCGCCGAAGCCCGTCACCTTCGACGGGTAGATCAGATCGAGCGTGCACGCGCCCATGCCGGCTGCCATCGCGCCGATACTCGCCCAAAAGCCGACGAGCAGCATGCGCCGGCGCGAGACGATGGGTGTGCCGGGCTGGCGCTGTGGCAGGACGACGGCGGTCGGTGGACCGTGCGGCGCGATCTCGCGCGCCGGCGCCTTCCGCGCCTCGCGTACGACCGCGGCCTCGCCCTCAGGCGCCGCCGCTGCCTCTTCGGCAGGCGACGCCGGCAGCTCCTCCGACTGTTCTTGCTTTTCCTGTTCAGTCATGGGCGCCGGCTTATCCTTCCGGTTTGGGGACGGACCACGGTAAGACGAGGTCCTGTCCCGCGCCGCGGAAGCCCGCGCCCACGATAGTGAGGACCCAGAAGACGGTGATGAAGCCCGTGAAGAGCGCGATCATCGTACTGCGTGTATCGTAGACCCAGCCCATCCGTCTCAGGATGAGCACCATCACGATCGGCAAGCCAACCATCATCAAGACGGGGATGAGCTGCTCCACAAGGAACGCCGGGAAGTTCATGTTCAGGTCGTACCAGTAGAGCGCCTGCACCCAGCCCGGGAGGAAGTTCGGCCGCTCCCACTGCATCCACTCGGGGCCGCTGGTGCCGTTGAACGGCATCGGCACGTGGCTGAAGTCTTGCGGCCAGTTCAGCTCGCCGTCGTGTTC
>JBIOYF010000127.1:0-3100 GCA_044870035.1 Dehalococcoidia bacterium | reverse complement strand
CGGCCGGCGCCGCCGATCCCGGGCACGGTATCCGCGAGTTCGTCGTCGGCACGGGCGGCAAGAGTCACTACAACTTCGCGGCGACGCCGCAGCCCAACAGCGAGGTGCGGAACGGCGATACGTACGGTGTCCTGCAGCTCACGCTGCATCCGTCGAGCTACGACTGGCAGTTCGTGCCCGCGCCGGGTGGCGGTGGGTTCACCGACAGCGGCTCGGACACCTGCCACAGCGCGCCGGCCGGAGTAGGCGGCGTGACAGAGCTAGCGGGCGTTTCGGGCGCCGGCCGTCACATCGAGGCGGCGTGGACCGTGGCAGCGGGCGTCGTGGCGGCTATCGTAGTGGCGGGGGTGTTCGTATTCGCCAGGCGGATGCGGGTGTAGCAGGTCCGCGGGTTGAAGCCCGCGGCTTCTCGTGACGGAGAAGCTACGCCACGGCGCTGCGGAAGCGGCGCGTGGCGACGGCCAACGTGACGGCGCTCAGGCCGATCAGGATCGCGAGCGCCTCGAGGATGGCGAGGCCGGGGTTGCCGTTGTGAGCGGAGGCGGGACCGTTCAGCAGCACGCGCATCGCCTCGATCGTGTAGGTGACCGGGTTCACGCGCGCAATCGCCTGCATCCAGCCCGGCAGCAGCGCGATCGGGAGCTGGGCGGAGCTGGTGAAGAGCAGCGGCAGCGTCAGGAAGTTGCTCACGATGAACGTCGCTTCCGTGCTGCGCGTCCAGAGCGCGATAAAGATGTTGAGCGCCATGAGCGCCAGCGCGAAGAGCATCGCGATGCCCAGCGCGCCCAGGATGCCCAGAATGCCGTAGTAGAACGTGACCTGAGGGTCCTGCCAGAAGCCGAAGACCCAGCCGATGCCGATCACGAGCAGCATCTGCACCAGCATGCGCGTCATGTCGCCCGAGAGGCGGCCGAGCAGGATCGCGAGCCGGTTGATCGGCGTCGTCAGCAGCTTGTCCAGAAAGCCGCTGTCGATGTCGGTGATGATGCCCACGCCGGACTGGCCCGAGCCGAACAGGATCGACTGCAGGATCACCGTCGGGATGAAGAACTGTAGGTAGCTGACGTTGCCGAAGTCCTGCGCCGCGCCCGGGAAGCGCACGATGCGCGAGAACATCTGGCCGAAGAGGACCAGCCAGATCAGCGGCTGGATCAGCGAGAAGAAGATCACCGTCGCCTGGCGAGAGAGGCGCTTGATCGCCCGGACGTAGAGGACGTAGCTCTCGCTCAAGAGCTTGGGCAGGCCGGTCGGCATCGCCTCCAGGCGGGCCAGGCTGGCCGCGTGCGGCGCCAGGGCGGTGCGTTCGGTGACTGCCATCAGGGACGGCCTCGCCGGGTCGGGCGCATCCAGGGCATGCGCGAGTTGCGCCAGTGGGTGACCGGCGCGTCCTCGCGGATGCGCTCGCCCGTGTACTTCAGGAAGACGTCGTCCAGCGTCGGGCTGGTCAGGGTCAGGTCGGCGACGTCGATGCCGGCTTCGTTGAGCGAGCGCAGGATCTGGGGCAGCGACTGGCCGCCGTTCTGCGCCGTCAGCAGCAGCTTGCCGTTGTCCTGGCGCACGTTGCTCACGAAGGACAGGGTCGACACGATCTCCGACGCTCGCGACTGCGAGGCGCCGTCGCCGCGGAAGGCCAGGCTGATCACGTCGCCGCCCAGCTCGGCTTTGAGCGCGGGCGGGCTGCCGCTCGCGATAATCTTGCCGTGGTCGATGATCGCCAGGCGGTCGCAGAGGCGGTCGGCCTCCTCCAGGTAGTGCGTTGTGAGGAAGATCGTCAGCCCCTCGCGCTTGTTCAGCTCCTCCAGGTAGGCCCAGATGCCGGCGCGGTTCTGCGGGTCGAGGCCAGTCGTCGGCTCATCGAGGAAGAGGAGCTGCGGTCGGTGGATCAGACCTGTCGCCAGGTCCAGGCGCTTCCGCATCCCGCCCGAGTAGGAGCCGGCCATCCGGTCCGCGTCCGCCGCCAGGTCGACCAGGTCGAGCAGCTCGTCGATGCGCCTGCGCAGCACGGACGGGTCCATGTGGTAGAGGCGCCCCTGGAGCCAGAGGTTCTCGCGGCCGGACAGCTCATCGTCCACGCCGACCTCCTGCGCGGCGTAGCCGATCAGCGTGCGGATGATGGTGGCGTTCGTCCGAACGTCGTAGCCGAAGACGCGCGCCTCGCCCGCCGTGGCGCGGAGTAGCGTGATGAGCACCTTGATCGTGGTCGACTTGCCGGCGCCGTTCGGGCCGAGAAAGCCGAAGAACTCGCCCTCGTCCAGGGCGAACGAGATGTCGCGCACGGCCTCGGTGCCATCCGGGTAGGTCTTGCGGAGGTTCTCGACTTCGATGACAGCGGCCATGCCGGACGTTAGCCTTCGACTGCGACGCGCTCGGCGGCCTCGGCTTCCGAGGGGCCTTCGCAGCTATCGCCGCGCTTGGCGTAGCCGTGCGCTTCGAGCAGCTTGCCGAGAATCGACTCGAGGAGCTGGGCCTCGGACGCATCGAGGTGGCGGCCGAGCTGCTCCTCGACGGCTCGACCCACCAGCGGCTGCGCCCGCTGAAGCGCGCTTCGGCCGGCCTCGGTCAGCACCGCGTAGGTGCCGCGCCGGTCCGACGGGCAACTCGCCCGCTCGATCAGGCCGGCAGCCTCAAGCCGGTCGACCAGCCGCGTGACCCCGCTCCGGCTCAGGACCAGGCGGTCGGCCAGGTCCTGCATTCGGAGCGCGCCCTGCGGCTCGTCGGCGAGGCGCGCGAGCACCTCAAACCAGGCGAGCGGAAGCTGCCCCTGGTCCTGCAGCTGGCCCTCGACGGCGTCCAGGACGACAGCCTGGGCGTTCAGCAGGGCGCGCCAGGCCTGCATCGTCTTATCTCTTGCGCTGGCTTCCACGACGGCATTGTACGACAGAGACGGTTGACAGTGCAACTATCATCGGCTATTATAGTTGTATCAACAATGATTGCCTAGGCAATCAAGAAGGAGAAGCAAAATGACCCAGTTAGTTGAGAGCCCAGCAGTAGCGGCAGCGCCCGCAACGTGGACCGTCGATCCCACCCACGTCTCCGTCGAGTTCGCGGTCAAGCACCTGATGATCGCCACGGTCAAGGGCCGCTTCGGCTCCGTCCA
>JBIOYF010000126.1:0-8727 GCA_044870035.1 Dehalococcoidia bacterium | reverse complement strand
CCTGGGGCTGGCGCTGCGCAAGAACTTCTGTCGCACGTTCGACTTCGAGCTGCAGGCGGCGGCGAGCGACGACGCGGTGCTGCTGTCGCTCGGACCGCAGAACAGCTTTCCGCTGGAGGATATGTTTACGCTGGTGCGTTCGTCCGAGCTGGAGGGAACGTTGGAGCAGGCGCTGCTGGTGACGCCGATGTTCGGCGCGCGCTGGCGCTGGAACGCGAACCGCGCGCTGGCGATCCTGCGGCAGCGCGCCGGCAAACGTATACCGCCGCCGCTGCAACGGATGAAGTCGGACGACTTGATGGCCGCGGTGTTCCCGGCGCAGGTGGCGTGCCAGGAGAACGTGACCGGCCCGATCGAGGTGCCGGACCACCCGCTCGTGCGCCAGACCGTGCACGACTGCCTGCACGAAGCAATGGACCTGGACGGGCTGCGCGGCGTGCTGGAGCGCATCGAGAGCGGGGCGATCCGCGTGCACGGGCGCGACACCGTGGAGCCCTCGCCGTTCGCGCACGAGATGCTCAACTCGAAGCCATACACGTATCTCGATGACGCGCCGCTGGAGGAGCGGCGGGCGCGCGCCGTGACGCTGCGCCGGACGCTTCCGGAGAGCTCGCGCGATCTGGGGCAGCTCGACTGGGAGGCGATCGAGCGCGTGCGCGAGGAGGCGTGGCCGGCGCCTCGGGACGCGGAGGAGGTCCACGACGCGCTGCTGGGCTTCCTAACGCTGAGACCGCAGGACGCCGGCGACCAGTGGTCGACGTGGTTCGACGAGCTGGTCGAGAGCGGCCGCGCGGCCGTGGTTGAGACGACCGATGGTACGCGCTTCTGGTTCGCCGCGGAGAGTTTGCGTTCGATCGAAGCGCTGTACCCGAACGCGCGGATCACGCCGTCGATCGCGCTGCCGCCATCGCTGGACGGCGGCGCGGGGGACGAAGAGCGGGCGCTGATCGCGCTGCTGCGCGGGCATATGGACGCGCTCGGGCCGGTGACGGTTGAGGAGCTGGCGCAGCGAACCGGGCAGAAGCCGGGACGGATCGCGTCGGGGCTGGCGCGACTCGAGGGCGAAGGCGCGGTGCTGCGCGGACACTTCCGCAAGCGCGTCGAGGATGAGGAGTGGTGCGACCGGCGGCTGCTAGCGCGGATCCATCGCTACACACTGGACCGGCTGCGCCAGGAGATCGAGCCGGTGAGCGCACAGGACTTCCTGCGCTTCCTGCTGCGCTGGCAGCACGTTGCGCCGGGCACGCAGCTCGAGGGGAAGCGCGGCCTGTTCGAGGCGATCGCGCAGCTGCAGGGCTTCGAGGCGCCGGCGTCGGCGTGGGAGCGGCACATCTTGCCGTCGCGCGTGGCGGCCTACCGGACTTCGTGGCTGGACGAGCTGTGCATATCGGGTGACGTCGCGTGGGGACGGCTGAGCCTTCGGAAGCCGAGCAACAACGGGACGAACGGCGCGGCGGCAGCGTCCTCGACAACGCTGATCTCGCTGGCGCGCAGGCAGGACCTGCCGTGGCTGATGGCGGGCATGCGCAACGGCGACGAGCCGAGCTGGCCGGAGCGCGGTGCGGGACACGACGTGATCGAGCTGCTGCGGTCGCAGGGTGCGCTGTTCTACGACGACATCGTCGCGGGCGCACGGCGGCTGCCGGGCGATGTCGAGCGCGGGTTGTGGGAGCTTGTTGCGGGCGGACTGCTGACCGCGGATGGTTTCCAGGCGCTCCGCTCGCTGATGCGCGCGAGCCGCGCGCGGCCGCAACGACGGACGCCGGCGTCTCGAATGGGGAGAACGCTGACGGTGGGCATGGCGGCCGGCCGCTGGGCGCTGCTGCCGACGCCGCCGGCGGACGCGCTGTCGATCGAAGAGACCGCTGAGGCCTGGGCGGACCAGCTGCTGTTCCGCTACGGCGTGGTCTTCCGCGACGTGGCGCAGCGCGAGGAGCTGAGCGTGCCGTGGCGCGAGGTGCTGCGCGCGTTCCGCAAGCAGGAGGCGCGCGGACTGATCCGCGGCGGCCGCTTCGTATCGGGGTTCTACGGCGAGCAGTACGCGCGGCCGGAGGCGGTCGAGTCATTGCGCGCGGTGCGAAAGCAGGAGCGGCGCGGCGAGAACGTGCGCGTAAGCGCCGTCGATCCGCTCAACCTGGCGGGCATCCTGACGCCGGGTGCGCGAATCACCGCGGTGCAAACCAGGGGCGTGTTGTTTGTGGATGGGCTGCCGGAGATGGCCGCTGGTCGTTAGTTGCTGGTCGCTATTCTGGTTCTTCGACTGCCGGCGGCTGAGAGCTGACCGCTAGCGGCTGAATGCTTGACGGCGCGGAGCGCGCAGTGTAGTATCGCAGCACAACTGAATATCGAGCTACGGCAGAGGTGGCCTTTCGCCCGGATGCGAGGGCCGCAAAGGGGAAGCCGGTGCAAGTCCGGCGCTGTCGCGCAGCTGTAATCCTTCCTTCAGGAAGGAGAGCCAGGATACCTGCCCCTGCCGCCAGTCCGAACACCTTCGCGCAAAGGGGGTAGGACGGTCATGACGCAGGCGACCTGATCAAGCCCCCGGACGCAAGTTCGGGGGCTTTCATGTTGCGAAGCAAGGCATTCCGGCCGGGCGACGCTCGCCGAGACCGAATGCCTGGGCTACCGAGATTGTAAGACAACGTTCTTCGTGACGAGGGACGTTAGCAGATCGAAAGGAAGCATCATGTTCTCCAAACTGGTAGCTTTCGCCGTTGCGGTCGTCATGATCGCCGGCGTGACGATCGCGCATGCAGCCGAGCCACAGACGCAGGCGGCGAACGCGGCGGTGCAGTACATCGAACCGTTACAGAACGCCGATGGCGGCTTTCCCGCGTTCGGCGCTGAGTCGACGCCGGGATCGACGCTCGATGCCGTCTTCGCGCTGGTGGCAGCAGGAGTGGATCCGCCGGACGTGACGAGAAACGGCAACTCGCCGGCAGACTATCTGGCGGCCCACGCCGACACGTACAGCGTCGATGCGGGCGGCGCGGCGAAGCTCACCATCGGCGTGGCGCTCATGGGCCTCGACCTTCACGACTTCGGAGGTTCCAACGGCGGCCTGGACATGCCGAGCGTGCTGGAGGGCCACCTCGCTGAGGACCCGTCGACGGGTGTTTACGGTCTGGATCTATTCGACCAGTCACTCTATATCCTCGCGCTGGCCGCAGCGGATCTGCCGGTGCGCCCCGCGGCGTTCGACTACTTGCGCTCTACGCAGCTTCCCGACGGCGGCTGGGAGTTTTCCGCTGACGCGGGGAGCGACTCGAACACGACGGCGATGGCGCTCCAGGCGCTTCTCGCGGCTGGGGGAAACGCGGGCCAGCAGGCGACGCGTGACGCCCTGGCGTTTTTCGCTACGGTGCAGAACGACGACGGAGGTTTCGGCTTTCTGGCGGATGCGGATAGCGATCCGAACTCGACGGCCCTGGTACTCCAGGCGCTGGTGGCCGCGGGTCAGAACATCGATGCCGGTGGGCCGTGGGACCGAGGTGGCCACACGCCCCTGGATGCGCTGCTGTCGTTCCGAAACGCGGCGACGGGCGCGTTCCAATACGGCGGCGTGGACAGCGCGTTCGCGACGTACCAGGCGGTGCCTGCGCTGATGCTGGCGCCGTTCCCCGACCTGCAAACACGCATCGCTGTGGAGCCAACGCCGACTGCTGCGAGCGTAGTGACGGTCGGACCGATGGCAACGCCGCAACCGATGCTGCCGGGCGCGGGCGGACCGTCCCGCGGCGGGGCCGGGCCATGGTGGCCGGTCGCGGCGCTGGCAACGGGAGGCGCGGTTCTCGTGGCCGCGGGCGCGGTCGCACGGAGATCGCGCTAGTGGTCGCGGACGCGCGCGCCGGGTCGCTGCGGACGCAGGTCCGGATGCACGCACGTCCGGAGCTGCATGCGGGCGCCTGGCTGGCGTGGCTGGGTGCGGCGAGCGTGACGGTGTTCCTGACGTCGAACCCGCTTTATCTGTCACTGGCGTTGCTGGCGGTGACCGGTGTGTATCTCTCGCTGCCGGACTCGCCGAAACGGCGGATGATGCTGCCGGTGGTGCTACTCGGGCTGTTCTTCAGCGTGGCGAGCATTCCGTTCAACGTGCTAACCGGCAGCACCGGCGCCACGGAGCTTACGTCGATGCCGGAGCTGCGCTTTCCGAGCTGGTTCGGCGGTGTCACGTTCGGCGGGCCGATCACGGGCGAGGCGCTGGTGGCGGCGACGGCGCGCGCGTTGACGATCTCGACGCTGGTCGTGGCGGCCGCGGGGTTCAACGTATCGATCGATCACTTTCGACTCGTGCGGCTGGCGCCGCGCTCGCTGGCGCACGTGATGCTCGTGCTCACGATCGCGATCCTCGTTGTACCGCAGGCAGTCGAGCATGCGCGGTGCGTCAGTGAGGCGCGCCGGCTGCGGGGTAGGGAGGCGCGCGGCCTCCGCGTCCTTCCCTCGTTGCTGCTGCCGGTGTTGCAGGGCGCGTTGGAACGTTCGGTTCAGCGCGCGGAGTCGTTGGAGGCGCGGGGGTTCGGCGCAGGCGCTGGCGAGATCGACCGGCGCTTCTCAATGATTGGCGTGGTGGGGTTGGGGCTGTGCGCATGGGGCGCGTTCGCGCAGTTCTACTACGGCGCTGGCACCGGGCCGACGGCGGCGATGCTGGCGGGCGCCGCGCTGGTAGGTGGCGCAGTCGTGCGGACGGGTGGGACGAGACAGCAGCGGCTGCGCGATCACCCGCCGTCCTCGCGCGATCTGCTTGTTATCGGCTCCGCGATTGTCAGCGTCGCCCTGGTGCTAGTCCTGCGCGCCACCGGCGCGGGCGGCGTGAGCTACCTGGCGTACCCGGAGGTTGCGGCGCCGGCGTTCCATCCGGTCGGTGCGATGGCGTTCGTTCTGTTGCTCGCGCCGGCGGTAGCGAACTACCGGAGTGAATCGTGATCCGCGTCGAAGGACTGACGTTCGCCTACCCGAACGCCGCGCGTCCCGTGCTGGAGAACGTGACGTTCGACGCAGAGCAGGGCGAGCTGGTGCTCGTCGTTGGGCCCTCGGGCGGAGGAAAGTCGACGCTGCTGCGCTGCCTGAACGGGCTGGTGCCACACTTTCACGGCGGCTCGTTCGCCGGACGCGTGCTCGTCGACGGGCGCGACACGCGGGAGCCGCCGCCGCGAGAGCTGGCCGGCGTTGTCGGGCTGGTGCTGCAGGACCCGGAGAGCCAGATCGTCGCCGAAACCGTCGAGGACGAGCTGGCGTTCGGGATGGAGAACCTGGGCCTGAGCCGCGCGGCGATGAGGAAGCGGCTGGAGGAAGCGCTCGATCTGCTTGGCGTCGTCGCCCTACGCGATCGAAGGCTGAACACGCTCTCGGGCGGCGAGCTGCAGCGCGTGGCGATCGCGTCCGTAATGGCGATGCAGCCGCGCGTGCTGCTGCTGGACGAGCCGACGTCGCAGCTCGACCCGCAGGGCGCGGAGGAGCTGCTGGCCACGGTGCAGCGCCTGAACGATGACCTGGGGCTGACCGTGCTGATCGCGGAGCACCGGCTGGAGCGGGTCGCGCAGCACGCCGGCCGCGTGCTGTACGTCGCCGGTGACGGCTCGGTGCGAAGCCTGGACACGCGGGAGGCGATGGCGACGCTGCCGCTCGCGCCGGCCGTGTCGCGTCTCGGGCGCGCGCTGGGCTGGTCGCCCGTGCCGCTCTCGGTGCGCGAAGGGCGGCGCTTCGCGTCCACGATCGATACGGCCGCGATCGCGCAGCCGAACGGCGTTCGACCGAGCGGAGCGACGCTCGTTGCGGTCGATGAGCTGAACGTCGCGTACGATGGCGTGCGCGCGCTGGACGGCGTGTCGTTCCGGGCGCAGCGCGGCGAGATCCTGGCGCTGATGGGGCGCAACGGCGCTGGCAAGACAACGCTGCTGCGCGCGTTAGTCGGGCTGACGCAGGCAGCGAGCGGCAGCGCGTCCGTTGCGGGACGCGACGTGGCAACGACACCAACGGAGGCGCTCGCGCGGGACGTTGCCTTCGTGCCGCAAGACCCGACGTCGGTGCTGTACCACGACAGCGTCGAGGGCGAGATCGCGGAGACGCTGCTCGGAAGCGGACGCGCGGGAACCGTGGACGATGCACTTGAGGAGTGGGCTCTGACAGAGCTGCGGAGATCGCACCCGCTGGACCTGAGTGTCGGCGAGCGGCAGCGCGTCGCACTCGCCGCGATGCTGGCGGGACGCCCGGCGGTGGTCCTGCTCGACGAGCCGACGCGGGGTATGGACTACGAGACTAAGCGCATCTTGATAGAGAATCTGCGACGGCGCTGCGCCGAAGGTGCGACCGTGATCGTTGCGAGCCATGACGTCGAGCTGGCGGGGAGCTGCGCGGACCGCGTCCTACTGCTCGCCGAAGGCCGCGTCGTCGTCGAAGGGCCGGCGCGCGACGTGTTGACGGAGACGCTGACGTTTAGCACGCAGGTCAACAAACTGCTGGGTGGGCGCTTCCTGACGCCGGACGACGTGATCGCGGCGCTGGACGAGGCGGGCCGATGAGGCGCCGCGCGCTCATCGCGACGGGGCTCCTGATCGCGCTGCTTTCGGCGCTTGGCGGGGTGGGCGGTGAGGGCCGAGGGCCGCAAGATGCGCTCGCGGCGGCGCTGCCGCGCGTCGAACAGCAGCAGGTGTGCGCCGGCGTCGGCGAAGCGGGGCAGGCGCTGCACCACGCGGGCCTGGTGGTCGTCTTCCCGGACGGGACCGACACGTTCTGTATTGAGTTCACGGAGGATGAGCTGTCCGGCGCGGAGCTGCTGCAACGCACGGGATTACCGCTGGTGTTGTCGGGGTTCGGCGGGCTCGGCTCGGGCGTGTGTCGCATCGATAACGTCGGCTGCAGCGACCCGGGGAACTGCTTCTGCCAGTGCCAGGGCGCCGACTGCCACTACTGGACATACTACGAGCTGGACGGCGAGGCGTGGCGCTTTCTCCCAGTCGGCGCCTCGCAGCGGCGCGTGCAGGACGGCGCTGTCGACGGCTGGGTGTGGGGCAACGGGCATACGCCACCCGGCGCTGCATCGATCGGCAAGCTCTGCGCCGCTGTGCGGCCGACGCCGGCGCCGACGGCAACGCCGGTGCCAACGAACCGTGGTACGCGCACGACCGCGACCCCGCCGCCGAACGGGCCGCCCGCGAACGACGACGGGACAGTCGGCCTCGATGCGCGCACGCAGGTCGCGGATGGCGAAGCGATGACGCCGGAGCCGACACGGGTATCGGCGCTTGAAGGCACGCTCGGGCCAACGGTTGCACCGCGTGTGGTGCGGCGTAGTGACAGGCCATCGAGCGATGGCACGGGTGCAGAGGACAACGGAGCGAGCGATGAGGGCGGGGGCCTGCCGGTCGGGCTGCTGGCGTTTGGGGGAGTCGCGGGCGCGCTGATCGTGGTTGGCGGTGGGTTCGTTGTGCGAAGGAGGCTGCGTGGTTAGTCGAGCGATCGCGGCGACTGGAAGCAGGCCGGTGGCAGCACTGCCGCGCGATCGAGTGTCAGTGGCGCTATCGACGCTAACGCTGGCGGCGATCTCCTTGTTCGGCATCGCGGCGTTCCTCTACCCGTTCCTGCTGTCGAACGTCGACCAGAGCGGCGAAGGCGCGGCGCGCGCGCAGGACGCGCCGCTGATCTTCGGTATCGTGCTTTCGCTGGCGCTGTTGCTGTTCGTGTTGGAGCTGACGCGGCAGGGCATGAACGCGAAGACGGTCTCGATGCTGGCGGTGGTGATGGTGGCGGCGGCAGCACTGCGCATCCCGACGCTGCCCGCCGGTGCAAACGCGTTCTACGTTCTAGTGATCATCGGTGGGTATGTGTTCGGCGCGCGGCTGGGGTTCCTGCTGGGCGCGGGCGCACTGTTCGTGTCGGCGTTCGCGGTGGGGGGCTTCGGGCCGTGGCTGCCGTTCCAGACGTTCGCGGCGGGGTGGGTCGGTTTGTCCGCGGGCTGGCTGGGCGGGCCGCTACAAACGCGACTGCGCGAGCGCAAGCGCGTCGAGCTGATCGTGCTGGCGGCCTTCGCTGCGGTCTGGGGCTTTCTGTTTGGCGCGATCATGAACCTGTGGTTTTGGCCGTTTGTCGCGCACGGCGAATCGATCTCGTGGGAGCCGGGGATGGGGCTGGGCCAGACGCTACGACACTACTGGTCGTTCTACGTCCTGACGTCCGCCGGGTGGGACGCGTGGCGGGCGCTGGCGAACGTGCTGCTGGTGCTGGTCGTGGGCCGGCCGACGATCGATCTGCTGGTGCGTTTTAGGGACCGGTTTCAGATCAGGTTTGACTAGCGAGCTGTTCTGCGAGCGCTTCGTGGCTGGTGACGGGGAGCTGGCAGACGTAGTTCTCGCAGACGTAGGCAGCGGGCTTGCCGTCGATGAGGGTGCGGCCGGCCAAGAGCGGTGAGACGCCATCGTCGCCGACGTTGCCGTCCGCGCCGGCCAGAACGCGGTTGGGGAGATAGCGCTGGTAGACGGCGCGTACCAGGTCGCGCGTTGATGGGTCGTCGCGCGTGCCGATGACTGCGATCTCCTTCGGTACAGAGAGATAGAAGTCGAGCGCGGAGAGCCAGTGCGCGAAGCCGGTCGGCATGCGCTCGAGGTACTCGCGGACGGAGCGCAGGCTGCTGACGGCGTAGCGCTCGTAGTCTGCGTTGCCGGTGAACGTGGCGATACGGAGGAGCGCGTACGCCGCGGCGGAGCCGCCGGAGGGTGTGGCGTTGTCGAAGAT
>JBIOYF010000125.1:0-6779 GCA_044870035.1 Dehalococcoidia bacterium | reverse complement strand
GCGCGAGGGCGCGGCGCTCCAGGCGCTGGAGGCGGACGATGCCGACGAAGTGCGTGGCATCAACGACCGCGCCCAGCTCGCCGAAGCCGAAGCTGCGCTGCGGAAGCGGATCAATCGCAGGCACATGCTCGCAGGCGTCACCATCGTCGATCCTGCGACCGCCTACATCGATGCGGACGTGACGGTGGGTCAGGACACCGTGATCGGACCGAATACGCGCCTCGAAGGCGCGACGCGCGTCGGCCGCGAGTGCCGCGTCGGGCCGGACAGCACGCTGCGCGCAGCGACGGCCGGCGATCGCTGTACCGTCGTCTCGTCCACGATCGAGGAGTCGACACTGGAGGATGACGTAGCGGTGGGGCCGTACAGCCATCTGCGGCCGGGCACGTACCTGAGCGCGGGTGTGCACATCGGCAACTTCGCCGAGCTGAAGAATTCGCGCCTGGGACGCGGCGTGAAGATGGGCCACTTCAGCTACGTCGGCGACGCGGACGTCGGCGATGAGACGAACATCGGCGCCGGCACAATCACCTGCAACTTCGACGGCGAGAAGAAGAACCGAACGACGATCGGCAAGCGTGTCTTCATCGGAAGCGACACGATGCTCGTCGCGCCGCTCACGATCGGCGATGACGCGCGAACGGGCGCGGGATCGGTCGTGACGAAGGACGTGCCGGCGGGCTCGCTGGCCGTCGGTTCGCCGGCACGCATCATGCGCAAGCAATCATGAGCGGTGACAGCTGGCTGGGCGCAGGGCTCCTGCTCGCAGCTCTCTTGCTGCTGATCGTCGCGACGGCGGCCGAGACCGGCGCTGTGTTCATCAGCCGGCTGCGCGTGAAGGCCTTCGCTACAAAGGGCCTGCCGCGGGCCGCCTCGCTCGAGACGTATATCCAGGAGCGCAACGCGCTGCTCGGCACGATCGGGGTCGCACGCAACGCCGCGGTCGTGCTCGGTGTGGCGGTGGGGACTTTCCTGGTCCTGCGTGAGACGGGGCATACGTGGGCCGCCCTCACCGTCACGATGGCCTGCGCGGTCGTCGCGCTGGCGCTGCTCGAAGCGCTGCCGCGGGTGCTCGTCGCCCGCAGCCCGGAACGCTGGGGACTGCGCCTCGTGCCGGCGATGACCGTTTTCCGGTTCATCTTCGGGGCGCCTGCCCGCGCGCTCGACCTGGCGGCGAACTCGCTCCTGCCTGCTCGAAGGAAAGACGAGCCGGAGCTGAGCGGCGAAGACAACGACGAGCTCCTCCGGCTGGTTGAGCTCCACGAGGGCAACGGCGCCGCCGAGAACGGCGAGCTGACTATGATCAAGCGCGTCGCGCAGATGGTTGATACTGCAGCGCGCGAGATCATGGTGCCTCGCATCGATATCGTCGCCGTGGAAGCCGATGCGCCGATCGAGGAGCTGCTGCGCATTGTCGTTGACCGTGGGCTGAGCCGCATCCCGATCTACGAAGAGACGATCGACAACATCGTTGGCGTCGTCCACGCGAAGGACATCCTCGGCTATCTCGCCAACGGTCGCAAGCAACTCGCGTTGCGCGAGCTGGCGCGGCCGCCGTACTTCGTGCCGGACGGGAAACACATCGACGAGCTACTGAGCGAGATGCGCGAGAACAAGGTGCACATGGCGATCATCGTAGATGAGTACGGTGGTACGGCTGGCCTTGTCACGATCGAGGACGTCCTCGAGGAGATCGTCGGGGAAATCCAGGACGAGTACGACCGCGAGGAGGCCGCGGTCCACCGCGTGAGCGACAACGAAGCGATCGTCGACGCGCGGACGAGCATCGATGACCTGAATGAGGCGCTCGGCCTGGAGATCGCGGGCGAGGAGTTCGATACCGTTGGCGGCTTCGTCTACCACGAGCTCGGCCGCATGCCGGCGCACGGAGATGAGGTGCAGGCCGGTGGCGTGCGGCTGCGGGTGCTGTCGGTCGTGGGGCGCCGGATCAAGAAGGTGCGGGTGAGCAAGGTAGCCCAGCAAGGCGCCGAGGCGCCCAGCCAGCCGGCCTAGGCGGCGGCAATAACGTATACGCCCCTTACTAGTTCCCAGCTTGAAGTCTGGCGTTCCTCGAAGACCCCGTGTACAATTGCCCCTCGAATGGATAGGAGCGAGCTTCAGTACTGGGTCGCGTTTGGTCGGGTGCCGCAGATCGGCCGGGCGCGTGTTGCCTTGTTGGAGGCGCACTTCGGCCGTCTGGAGGATGCTTGGAAGGCCGGTCCGGCCGAGCTACAGGCGGCCGGCGTTACCGGCGCGGCGCTATCGGCTCTCCTGGCGGCGCGCGACGGCATCCAAGCGGAAGCCGAGCTTGACAAGATGGACCGGCTCGGCATCCGGGCAGTGACTTGGCACGACGAGGCGTACCCCTCCGCCCTGAAGGAGATCTTCGACCGCCCGCCGTTGCTCTACGTCCGCGGCGAGCTGACCGCAAGCGATGCCTGGGCGGTGGCTGTGGTGGGGACGCGCCGGGCCACAGTCTATGGGCGCCAGGCAGCCGAGGAACTTTCCGAGGCCCTGGCGCGTAATAAGATTACCGTAGTAAGCGGTTTGGCCCGCGGAATAGATTCAATCGCCCACAGGGCCGCGCTCAAATCGGGCGGCAGGACCGTCGCGGCGCTGGCGTGCGGGCTGGATATGGTGTATCCTCCCGAAAACTTGCGCCTCGCCCAGGAGATCGCCGAATCGGGCGCTCTCGTCAGTGACTACCCTATCGGGACGCAGCCGCGCAGCGAGTTCTTCCCGAGGCGGAACCGCATCATGGTCGGCCTCAGCCTGGGCGTGCTCGTGGTCGAGGCGGACCTGAAGAGCGGGGCGCTGATTACCGCTCGACAGGCCATCGATGAGAATCGAGAGGTCTTCGCCGTTCCGGGTAGCATCTACGCCCCCACGTATCGAGGGACGAACTGGCTGATTCAGGCTGGGCAGGCCAAGCTGGTCACCAGGGTCGAAGATGTACTGGAGGAGTTGAACCTGACGATGGCCAGCCACCAGATGGAGGCGAAGGAGGTGCTGCCGGCGGATGATACGGAGGCCTCCGTATTGCGATTGCTATCGCAGGAGCCGATACATATCGACGAGGTGCTCCGAGGCAGCGGCTTGGAGATAGCCGTGGTGAGCAGTGCCCTGGCGATGCTGGAGCTGAAGGGCATGGCCCGCCAGGTTGGTAACATGAATTACGTGAAGGCTAGGTAGGAAGAGGACAAAGGGAAACCCGTGGCAGGAAAGAGCAAGAGCGCAAAGAAGAAACTCGTCATCGTCGAGTCACCGGCGAAGGCCCGCACGCTGGCCGGCATCCTCGGCTCCGAGTACGACATCCGTTCGTCGGTCGGGCACGTCCGTGACCTGCCGAAGAGCCGCCTCGGCGTCGATGTGGACAATGGCTTCACCCCGCGGTACATCGTGCCGAAGGAAAAGAAGGCCATCGTCGAGGAGATCAAGAAGGCGGCCGGCGCGGCCGACGAGATCTATCTGGCGACAGACCCCGACCGTGAAGGCGAGGCGATCTCCTGGCACCTGGTGGAGGCCGCCGAGCTGCAAGGCAGGCGGCACCAGCGCGTCGTCTTCCACGAAATTACCCCTGAGGCCGTGAAGGAGGCGTTCCGCCACCCCCGGCCCATCGACCTGCACCTCGTCGACGCGCAGCAGGCGCGCCGAGTGCTGGACCGGCTGGTCGGCTATAAGGTCAGCCCCATCCTGTGGAAGAAGATCCATCGGGGGCTCTCGGCTGGGCGGGTGCAGTCCGTAGCGCTGCGCATGGTCGTCGAACGCGAGCGCGAGGTGCAGGGGTTCTCACCGCAGGAGTACTGGACCATCGACGTCGACCTTTCCAAGCCGGGCGCGGAAGGTGACGCCTTCACCGCGCGGCTGGCCGGGCTGATCCACAAGAAGAAGATCGAGATCGGCAACAAGGACGACGCCGAGCGGATCACAAACGCGCTCCGCTCCGCAGCACACAACGTGCTCGATGTCAAGAAGCGGCCGCAGACGCGGAGGCCGGCCCCGCCCTTCACGACGAGCACGCTCCAGCAGGACGCGTCGCGCCGGCTGGGCTTCAGCGCGAAGCGCACTATGGCGGTCGCGCAGCAGCTGTACGAAGGTATCGAGCTGCCCGGCGAGGGCCAGGCCGGTCTGATCACCTATATGCGCACCGACTCGACGAACATCGCTGAGTCGGCACGGCAAGAGGCGCGCGGCTATATCACGAGCCGCTTCGGCGCGGACTTCGTCCCACCGGCGCCCCGCCGGTACCGCAGGGGCAAGCTGGCGCAAGAAGCCCACGAGGCGATCCGGCCGACCTCCGTAGCGCGTGAGCCCGCGAGCTTGCGCCAAACGCTTCACCGCGATCAGCTGCGGCTGTACACCCTGATCTGGCAGCGCTTCGTCGCCTGCCAGATGGCCGACGCGTTGTTCGACCAGACGACGATTGAGGTAGAGTCGCATCCCGTCAATGCGAAGGAGCGCTACCTGCTCCGCGCGACGGAGAGCGTGTTGCGCTTCCCCGGTTACCAGCAGCTCTACCGCGAGATGATCGACGGCGAGTCAGAGGAAGAAGCGACCAGCGCGAAGTTGCCGTCGCTCGAGGCGGGGGACGAGCTCCGCGCGACCGATGTGCGACCTGCTCAGCACTTTACGGAGCCGCCGCCGCGCTATACGGAGGCGTCGCTCGTGAAGGCGCTGGAGGAGAACGGCATCGGCCGGCCCAGCACGTACGCGCCGATCCTCTCGACGTTGCAGGACCGCGGGTACGTGCACCGAGAGAACCGCGCGCTCATTCCGCAGGAGCTGGGCTTCGTCGTCAACGACCTGCTGGTCGAACATTTCGCCGAAGTGTTCGATGTCGGCTTTACGGCCGCGATGGAAGAGGAGCTGGACGATATCGCGCGCGGCAAGGAGGCCTGGGAGCCTGTCGTGCGGCAGTTCTACGATCCTCTGCAAGCCAAGGTCGAGTCGGCCGAAGACGCGCCGCGCGTCGAAGAGCTCACGGACGTGCTGTGCGAGAAGTGCGGCAAACCCATGCTGAAGCGTTGGGGCCGCTATGGGCAGTTCCTGGCCTGTTCCGGCTTCCCTGATTGCAAGAACACGAAGCCGCTCAAGGAGGATGAGGCGGAGGCCCAGGCGACCGACGAGACGTGCTCCGAGTGCGGCTCGCCGATGGTCGTGAAGGCCGGCCGGTTCGGCAAGTTTCTCGCCTGCTCGCGTTACCCCGACTGCAAGGGCACCAAGCCGCTGCTGACGAAGGTAGGCGTGGCCTGCCCCAAGTGCGGCGGCGACATCGTCGAACGGCGGACGCGGCGCCGGCGCATGTTCTACGGCTGCGCGAAATATCCTGAATGCGACTTCACAAGCTGGTCGCGGCCCTTAGAGCTGCCGTGCCCGCAGTGCAAGGGCCTGCTCGTCGCTGCGGGCGGCCGCCAGAACGGGCGCAACGCTGCGCGCTGTACTCAGTGCGAATGGAAGGGCACACTCGGCGAACCCGAACCGGAGCTTGTTGAGGCCACAGCGTAGGTACAAGCCAGTCCGCGGAATGAGGCCCGCGGCTTCCAGCGAACCCAGAACATAGGGCGTTCCCTGACGCCCTATGTTGGTGTTCGGCGTATGATATCGCTATGAGCGCCGAGGCGGAGCAGCTTCTCCATGCCTATCTCGCGTCCAACGCCGCACGCAAGAACCTCTCGGCGTACACGCTGCGCAACTACACGAACGACCTGCGCCACTTCTTCTCCTTCCTCGACGAGCGCGAGGCAGACATCGCCGCGGTCGACAAGCTGCTCGTGCGTGAGTACCTGTCGCGGCTGATGTCGGCCGGCTTCGCGCCGCCGAGCATCCAGCGCAAGGTCAGCACCATCCGATCGTTCTACCGCCATCTGCGCGACGAAGGCAAGGTCGACGCGGACCCGCTGCTCGGCGTGCGCGGCCCGCGCCGGGAGCGGCGGCTGCCGCGTTTCCTGACGCAAACGCAGATTGGCACGCTGATCGCCGCCGCGGACGGCGAGAAGCCGAACGAGCGGCGCGACCGCGCGGTGCTGGAGCTGCTCTACGCGTCGGGGCTGCGTGTGAGCGAAGTGGTGGGACTCGACGTACGGAGCGTCGATCTCGGCGAGCGCACGGTGCTCGTGTTCGGCAAGGGCTCGAAAGAGCGGCTTGTGATGATGGGCGAGCCGGCCGTCCGCGCAGTTGGGCGATACCTACGCGATGGCCGGTCACAGCTCGCGCAGCGCCCTGAGACGGCGCTGTTCCTCAATCGAGACGGCGGCCGGCTCTCGCAGCGGGCGGTGCAGATCATGGTGCGCCGCTACGCGATGGCGGCCGGCCTCGACCGGTCGGTGCACCCGCACCTGCTGCGCCACACCTTCGCGACGCACATGCTGGAGGGCGGAGCCGAGCTGCGCGTTGTACAGACGCTGCTGGGTCACGCGAACGTGAACACGACGCAGATCTACACCCACGTCACTGAAGCCGCCAAGCGCAAAGCGATCGAGGGCGCCCTCGACGGCATCGCCCGCATCGAAGAGGAGCGGCGCGCATCCCGCGTCCTCTAAAAGCGTCAAATCAGTCGCCCTGCTAGACTTTTGCCATGTCTTCACTTGGCAGCGGCGGTGAGGTCTCATCGCGCCTGTACCGGCCTGGCGACGAGGCCGGCTTGGTTGAGCTCCTGCAGGCGTCGTTCGACGTTTGGCCGAAGATCCGGATCTCGGTTTCCCCTCGCGAGCACATGCTGTGGAAACTCTCCAGCGACCTCGAGTCGAAGAGATTTCAGGTCGTAGCGGAGGGCGGTTCCA
>JBIOYF010000124.1:0-3965 GCA_044870035.1 Dehalococcoidia bacterium | reverse complement strand
TTGGTGCGGAGGGGCCAGACCGTTCGCTTCGCCCAGCGTGACAACGTCCTCTTGTGAAAGGAGCGCATTACATGGAACTGAAGGATTCGGTTGCGATTGTCACCGGCGCGGCGCGCGGGATCGGCCGAGGCATTGCCGAGGCGCTCGCGCGCGAGGGGGCGCACATCGTCATCGCAGACCTGCCGTCGGTCGATGCGGACGCCGCGGAGACGAAGAAGCTTGTCGAGGCGCACGGCGTGCAATCGATCAGCGTGCACTGCGACGTGCGCGACTACCAGGACGCGACGCTCATGGCGAAGTCCGCGCTCGATCGCTTCGGCAAGATCGATGTGCTGGTGAACAACGCGGGCGTGATCAACGTCGCAGCCGTCGTCGGGATGACGGAGGAGCAGTGGGACCTCGTGCTGGATGTGAACGTGAAGGGCACATTCTTGTGCAGCAAGGCGGTTGCGCCGCACATGATCGAACGGCGGAGCGGGCGCATCGTGAACCTGTCGTCGCAGGCGGGGAAGCGCGGCTCGCCGGGCGTGGCGCACTACTGCGCGTCGAAGTTCGCGGTGATCGGCTTCACGCAATCGCTCGCGCACGAGCTGGGGCCGTTCAACGTGACGGTGAACGCCGTCTGTCCGGGCGAGGTCGACTCGGCGATGTGGCGTGAGCATCTGCTGCCGGCGTTTTCGGCGTATCGCGGGGTCACGCCGGAGGAGGCGTGGGAGCAGTTCATGCGCGAGCGCGTCCCGCTCGGGCGGCCGCAGACGGCGGCGGACATCGGCCAGGCCGTGGTGTTCTTGTGCAAGGCGGACAACATCACCGGCGAGTCTATCAATGTGACCGGTGGGAGTGAGATGGGGTGAGCGCCCAGGGCGGCCGGATGGCCGCCCCTACGTTGTGTCGCGCTTCTTCTTCTTCGATCTTGGGCCGGATCCGTAGTCGTTGAACGGCGCGTCGCGTTCGCGGACGGCCTGGCGGAAGCCGGCTTCGCCTGCGCGAGCGACGAAGTCCAGACCCTCCTGCGTGTGGCGCGCGACGCCGTCGAACAGCATGGCGAGCGTCGTCGCGGACCGCAGGCCCATGTTCTCGGCGGTTTGGTTGCAGTAGAGCTTGATCATCTGCAGTTGGTTCAGCGGTAGCCGCGCCATGCGCTGCGCCAGCGCGAGCGCGTGTTCGTCCAGCGCCGCGCGCGGCACGACCTCCGAGACGAGACCGATGCGCTCGGCCTCCGCCGCGGGGACCTCGTCGCCGGTGAGGAGATAGCGCTTCGCCTTCTCGAAGCCGATGCGGTAGACCCACATCGGCGTCGTCGGCACGCCCCAGAGGCGGGACGTTGGATAGCCGAAGACGGCGTCGTCGGCCGCGACGATGACATCGGACCAGAGCACCATGTCGGTGCCGCCGCAGATGCACCAGCCCTGCACGGCAGCGATCGACGGCTTCGACGCGTACCAGAGCTTCTGGTACGTCTTGACAAAGCGGCCGATCATCTGCAGGTCCGCGGCGGAGTCCCACACGCGCTCGCGCTGTTGCTCCTGCGCCTGCCCGGGCGTCGCCCAGTCGAGGCCGTAGCCGGAGCAGAACGCCGGGCCTTCGGCCCGCAGCAGCAGCACGCGCACGTCGCGGTCGGCGTCCGCGTCTTCGATCGCGGCGTCCAGCTCATCGCGGAGCTGCGGCGTGATCGTGTTGTACTCGTGCGGGCGGCAGAACGTGATGATGCGAACGCCGTCTTGTGTATCCAGTCGTATCGCGTGTTGTTCAGTCATGCTTCGCTCCTGGGCGCACTGCTGTGCGTCCCTACACTGCTCGTCGAACTTCGAGCTTCGAACATCGAGCTCCTGTCATCGGACGTTGCGATCACACGAGGTCCGTGTCGCCGAGCATCAAGTGTACCGATGCCTTCGGGTTCTGCAAGGACGATAGGTCGACGTCCGGCGCGTTGGGCCGGCACGTAAACGGTATCGCATGGCCTTTGCGCGTGAAGCCTTGCTCCGCCAGCACCGAGCGGTAGGGATGACGGCGCGGCAGAGCGCAAACGGCCACGGCGACGCTGGAATCGCGCAAGCGCGACAGCGCTGCGCTCGCAAGGCTGCGAACGACATCGAGCCGGTCCGGGAGCGCGAGCAGGTAGGCGATGGACCCTTTGTCCCGGGAGACACGCAGGGTCGTGAACCCGAGGAGCTCGTCGCGTTCTTCGGCCAGCAGCAACGCGCCGATGCCGCCGCGCGCATCGCAGTAGCGCCAGTTGAGCGCCTCGTTGGACGGGGCGGCGACGAAGTCGAACGGGCTCGACGCTTTCTGCCAGAAGCGTTCGATCCGAGCGTCGAAGGCATCTACCTCGGTAATCGTCCAGCTGTTCTCGATTGGTTCCGAAGCAGGCAGTGCAGGCAAGTCGCAGATCATCGTGATTAGCCGATTCCTGATCGGCCGGTGTCCTAAACTGCGGTCGAGTTGCAGGAGCGAGGGCCGGCCCGTGCTCGCAAGCACGGCATCGGCCTCCGTAGCCATCTCCACGCCAAAGCTGGTCATGCTGGAGTACACGCCTCGACCACGCCAGTGCGCCAGTACGGCGCTGTCCACGTCGAAGCGGCAGCCAAGCGTGCGGCCGCTGGCGCGGTGTCGCTGCACCAGCCCGATTCGCGCGGCAATGATCTCTCCATTCGCTTCCGCCACGATGTGGTTCCTCTCGGGATGCGCGCTGCTGCCGAGCTTCCAGCGTAAATGATCGATCGGCGCGACGTTCGTCTCGACCTCGGGCCAGCGCGGGAACGATGCGAGTAGCACGCGCAGCATGCCCTCTTCGTCGCCCGGCCGGTAGAAGCGGACACTGAATGGCGTGGGGTCCGCGATGGTTACGCTATGCCGTCGAGTGCGTGCATTCATGCCAATGCTTGCTCCCAGTACCCGGCCCACATGCTCAGGGCCCAGGCGGCGCGCTCGACGGTGGGGAACGTGGCCAGGCCGGCGTCGACGAGCGCGGCGCGGGCGCCCTCGACGGCGCGCCAGCGCGTCTCGTCGGGCGAGTCGGCCGGGCCGATCACGAACGCGATCGGCTTCGTCGAGCCCCGGGCGATCTGCGCGAAGCGCTCGGCGATGTGGCGCAAGCGTTCGCCCGCGTCCGGCCGGCCGAGCACCCAGTCTTCGCCGACGTTCGCGATCAACAGGTCGTAGTCGTCGCTCGCGGCCATCATCTCGAGGATCGACGCGCCGGAGACGCCGGGCCCGGCGCCGGCGAGGATCGACTGGTCGACGGGGTTGTTCACCCAGCCCGCTAGCAGCGGCGCGCGTTCGTCCAGCGTTGCGCGGATCGATCCGGCGAGCGGCGGCACGAGCAGCCCGTACTCGATACACGCGTCGGCGCACTGGACGGCGCGCCCTCCCCCACCGCCGACCGCGCCGACGCGCCGGCCCACCCGCGGGTCAGGCTTCAGCCTGACAGAGCCAGGCTTTGGCAGCAGCGAGAACGCGACGAGCAGGTCGATCAGCTCCTCTTGCGTGTTGACCTGCAGCGCGCCGGCCTGGCGCAACGCACCGCGCCACACCTCGCCCGAGCCCGCGAGCGCCGCGGTATGCGAGACGGCCGATCGCGCGCCGGCCTGCGTGCGTCCGCCCTTCATGATCACGACGGGCTTACGCTCGCTCGCGGCACGCAGCGCAGAGACGAAGCGGCGGCCGTCGCGGACACCTTCGATATACGCGCCGATCACGCCGACCTCCGGCTCGCGGGCGAGCTCATCGATGAAGTCCGACTCTGTCAGGTCGGCCGCGTTGCCGTAGCTGAGCGCGACGCGGTAGCCGACGCCGCGCACGTCGCTATGGAGGAGCACCTCCGTGGTGTTGTTGCCGCTCTGCGAAATGAACGCGGCCGGGCCGACGCGGCGGGGCAGGTCGGTGCGAAACGAGAGGCCCCAGCCGGGATCGTGCAGTCCCATGCAGTTCGGGCCGATCAGGCGCACGCGGGCCTTGCGCGCGCG
>JBIOYF010000123.1:0-8564 GCA_044870035.1 Dehalococcoidia bacterium | reverse complement strand
ACACGCACAGACGCCTACAGACCCCGAAGGCGTCTTCCGGGCCACCATCGCCGCGTTTAACGCGGGAGACGCAGCGGCCTCCGCTTCGTACTTCAGCGAGGATGCGACGCTAACGAGGGTCTGCCCTCCGGCGGGCACCTGCCGCGGCCGGGCTGAGATCCAGGCGGCACTCGAGAGGGAGATCGCCGAGGGAGTCCAAGCTGAAATCAGAAGTCTGACGGTGGACGGCGACACCCTAACGATCCAACTAGCGGAGTCCGCGCCCGGTTTCGCTGAGCTGGGCATCGAGCGCGTGTACATCAACATCACAGCGATCGTGCAAAACGGCAAGATCACGTCCATGGCCGACGAACTCGATCTGACCGACTCGCAGACGGCAACGTTCGCTGCCGCACTTGAGGAAGAAACGCAGGGCGAACTGCCTGCTACCGGCACAGGATTTGCACCTGGCCCCGTTCGGTCGCAATGGTGGCTGTTCTTGGCGCTGCTGACCCTGGGTGCCGGCTGGGTTGCGGCCGGCCTGACCTTGCGAAACATGCGCCGGTAGCGCGACTGTTCCCTAGAGCACTACCGCACTCGCCGTACCGGCGATGATCTTCGTGCCGTCGCGCTTCTCCGCCCAGACCTCGCAGTGGGCGCGGCGGCGCGCGCCCTCCGGCGTGTACTCGCGGATGACGGCGCGACAGATCGCCGCGCCGTCGCCGCCCCAGAGCACGTTGACAAGATTGACCGACATACGGCCGCCCGCGTACCAGCCCTCGCCGAAGCGGCGCGTCATGAACTCCGAGAGGAAGCAGATCGGCATCATGCCCTGCACGACGATGTCCGGGAAGCCGAGCTTCTTCGCTTCCTCGGCGTCGTTGTGGTAGCTCAGGCCGGGCGAGAACGTCTTACACATCTCGATCGTGACCGTCTTTTCGAGCGGCGCGATCTCCTCTTCGAACGCGCCCGCGGCGGTCTCGAAGCGGCGGTCGGCGCGCTTCTCGCGCTCCTTATCGACGGCCAGCGCGTTCTTGTCGACCTCCATGACGAAGCTCTGGTGGGTGCGGCCGCGGCAGAGCAGCCGCCCTTCCGGGCCGAAGAGCTGCACCTCGTTGACGACGTAGTCGCGCTGACGCTTGACGTAGCGGTCGACGATCGTCGCGCGCGTCGAGACGCGGTCGCCGGCCATCATCGGCGCGAGCAGCTCCCACTCCTGTTTCGCGTGGAGGTTGCCCCAAACGTTGGGGAGGTACCAGCGGCCGAAGCGATAGCACTCCGAGTGCAAAAGCAGCGCCGGCGCGACCGGCCCGCCGAACGGCGAAGGGCCGCTGTACCACTCGTGGTGGTCGTCGACGCCGGCGGCGTAGTCCGCGACGAGCTCCGGCGTGATCTCGTACTCGTGCGCGCCGAGGTCCAGCCCGACGGGGATCTCACCCTTAGCGACGCTTACCATGACGGGGCCCATCTAGCCGCGCCCGGCGACACGCGGGCTGAAAGGTCCTTCGCTCGCGGTCGCCTTCGGCGACCTTGCCGCTCAGGATGACAGATGAAGGCGATGCTGACCATTGCGCTGGTTATCCTAGCATACGCGGCGAATTAGGCGCTTCGTTCCGGGTGGTACCTGCGGATCTCGTCCATGATCCGCCCGGTGATCTCTTCGATCTGGTGGTCTTGCTCGTCGAGGTGGTTCAGGATCGGCCGGATGTGCTCGACGTCTATGCGCTCAAGGAGCTTCTGTACCATCCGCTCCTCTCTCTCCAGCTCTTGCTCTTCTGTGTAGATGCCCTGCAGCATCTTCTCCTGGCTGGCCGTGATCCGGTTCGAGGCATTGCCCAGCAGGAATACCATCAGAAACGTCACGATCGTCGTGCCCGTGTTGATGACAAGCTGCCAGGTGGTGCTGAAGCTCGCGAACGGGCCCAGCAACGCCCAGACGATCACGACGCTGATCGCGAGCAAGAACGCCAGCGGCGTCCCAATCGCGTACGACATGAAGTCGGCGACGCGGTCGAAGAGGCCTTGCGGCTGGGCCGGCCGCGCGCCCGCTACCGTACTCTCCATCGATGTGCCTCTCTCTCCTTAGCGCTAACGGCATCGCGTTCGGCGTCCGGCCGGTCGTGGACGAAGAGGCCGCGCACCCAGCCCGCTAGCTGTTCGGTCCAGGGCTCGCCCGGACCCTGCGCGTCATAGACGCCGGCGCGCAGCCGTCCGTACTCGACGGCCAGCTCCGCGCCGAGCAGCAGGATACCGGCCGAGAGGTACGTCCAGAGCATGAACAGCAGCACGCCGCCCAGCGTGCCGAACGCGAGGTCATAGTTCGTGAAGTTGGCGACGTAGAAGCTGAAGCCGTTCTTCAGCAGCTCGAAGAGCAGGGTGGCAAGGACGACGCCCGGCCAGAGCGTCCGGAAGCTGGACCGGACGTTCGGTATGTATCGGTAGAGCAGCGCGAAGACGGAGAACGAGAAGACGGCCGGCACGAAGAGCGGGACGACCGACCAGAAGACATTCGTATTGCTCGAGAGGGGGCCAAGCGCTTCGTCGCTGAGGCGGCGGAGCGCGATGATGGTTGCCGTCGCGGCGACCGACGCGCCGAGGAGCAGCCCGAAGCCGGCGACGAGGCCGAGATCGATCAGCTTCTGCTGCACAAACGGCCGCCTGGTGTTGCTGTCCCAGACGATGTTGAGCGAACGCCGGATCGACCCGAAGAGCGCGGAGGCCGACCACGCCGTGGCGAGGAGGCCGACGATGGTGAGCGCGCCGCTCACGCGCGACACGCCGTGGACGGTCTCGATGATGGGGTTGTCGCTGTGCGCGTTGATCGCGCTGTTAGGCAGCGTGCGGTCGCCGACGGTCACGTCGTCGCCGTTATCGAGCTTCGTGAAGAGCTCTTCCTTCTCGCGCTTCGTCAGCCGATCGATCTCCGTGCGCAGCTCTGCAGGCGCGTCCGGGCCGTAAAGCCCGCCGATGACGGCGTCGTTCAGATCGAACGTGAAGTTGGTCGACTCGATGTTGAGTGTGTCGACGATCTGGTTCGAGATGTCTTCCTGCACGCCCTGATCGCGGACGGTGAGGCCGAAGATGGAGACGGCGAAGAGCGTGAGCGGGACGATGGAGAAGAGGGCGTAGAAGGAGATGGCGGCGGCAAGCTGAGAGCAGTTATCAGCGGCGTATTCCTGCACCGTCCGGCGAATGAGGAGCCAGAGTCTCTTCACGTATCGATTGCAGGCCCTTCGGCCACCCCGCCTACGCTCAGTGTCTCAAGAGTCGACGGCCGTGTCAAAAAAAAGTTGAAGGCCAGGCACAAGCCTGGCCTTGGGTTCCCAGGTGGAAGCTGGCTACTATGCGCCCGCGCCCACGGCGAACTGCGTCTCGATCTTGGAAGAGGAGTCGAAGAAGTGCTGGAGGCTCTGGTTGAAGCGATAGAACGTGTCGCGCCGGTAGCCGTCGTACGATTTGGCGAATCCGTCGGGATGGTTCAGGTCGATCGTGTTGAGCGTGTGACTCAGGTCGGCCGAGCCGTGCACGCGAATGTTCTCGATCATGTCGCGCCACTCTTCGGGCGACTGCTCGAGCCAGAAGTCGAGGTCGCGCAGCTCGCGTTCATCGATCTCGCGAGCGCCCGTGCACTCGAACGCCTCGAACGTTAGCTCGTAGAGCTCGTCGCCCACCTTGACGCCCACGCGCGCGTCGACGGTGCCGAGGCGGCGGAACGCTTCGTCACTGTTGACCATGTTGCGGACGGTGTCAAACCACTCGACGGATGGAAATTTCGGCATGTTCGTCCTCCTCTGAGTCCGGCTACTGTGCTGCGCCGGCTGGCTGAGCGCTCTCCTCGGGTTGCGGCGCATAGCCGCGCAGCGCGGGGAAGAGATGGCCGGCACGGTCGACGGTCGCCCAGGTCAGGCGGTCCAGGTACTGGCGCACCTGGCGCTGGCGCATCTCTTCGTACTTCTGTAGGCCTTGCTGGATGTTCGCTTTGCCGCCGCCGAACAGGATGGCGAACGCCTCGCGCGTGGCGTTGTCCTTGTCATCCGCCACGAGTAACGCCTCACCTTTATCGAGGTAGCGCTCGAGCTCTTGGCGGCGGTCGGCGCGGTGGAGCAGCACATACCTCAGGTGCGCGATGCCGTACGCGATGTGGCGCGCCTTGTCCTGCATCGCCAGGCGGAAGAGCAGCTTCTCCGCGGCGTGTGGGGCGTAGGCCTCGCAGTACTCGTACTGGGTTAGCGTAAAGCTGTCCTGCAGCAGCATCTGCACCGAGATCATCTCGGTGAAGTTGCGCGCGTCGGTGACCGAACGGAAGCCCCAGCCGGTGCTCTGGATGCCAAGCCCGCCGCCGTTGGCGAGCGCGCGCTTGCGGAACACCTCCGCGTGGCGCGCGCCTTCGAAGATGACCGTCGCGAGGTAGAGCTTCACCTCGTGGTAGCCGTAGCTCAGCTCCGGCTCCCAGCCGGCGAGTACGTCCGCCTCCAGCTGCGCCTTCTCGCTGAAGTGCGTGCAGATCTGACAGATCGCGCGCTCCAGGTCGTCCGGCAGCGGCTGCAGGCTGCCCCAGTCGATGTCGGTCGCGGGGCGCCAGCGACGCTGGATCGCTTCCTCGTAGAGAGCGCCGGCGTTGTCCGCCCAGAGCTCCTGCTTCTCGTAGACCGTGTAGCCCATCGCTTCGACGCCGAGGATGGGCACGGCGCCGCGCGGCATCTCGCTCTCATAGTCCCAGTGGTCGGGCACGTCGCCATACTTGCCGATGTTGATCGCCTCGATCGTGAGGCCGTGCTTCGTCGGCTTGGCGTGCGTACCCCATTCGGTCGCCACGCGCATCCACGCGAGATCGAGCTGCGGTGCGGGCGGCCCGCCGCCGCCACCGGCCTCTTGCGCCGCGACGAACTCGCGCACCTGGTCGGCGGTGACGCCCATGCTCATGTAGCGGACGAGGTCGGCGGGTGCGGCGCCGCGCTGGAGGAGCAGGAGCACCAGGTCTTCGGGCCAGCCGACTGCCTTCGCTCGCGCCGCCAGGTCGGCCGGGATCTCGATGGCGGGCGCCGCGGTCTCTTCGGCCATGGCTTCCGTCTCCTTAAATTAGCGTTCGCTTAATTATAGAGGAGCAGCCAGCCCTAGGGCCATATGTTCAGGCTGCGCAAGCATATTGCCCGAAGCGCTGGTGTCCCGTCAAGGGCTTTGATTATGACTCGCCCGGCCGGTACTGGGCACGAGCCGGGCGACAGAGATGCAACGCGCAGGGACAGGCTTCAGCCTGTCGACGGATCAGCTCGTTGCCTTCGCCTCTTCCTTCGGCGCGAACTGGTTCACCAGGTCCTTCGTCACGTGCTCCGGCATCAGCTTAGAGAGCTCGTCCAGCGTGACGATATGGTCCAGCTTGACGTCGGCGATGACCTGCGGCTCGCTGTAGAGGCCGATCTGATTGCCCGCGATGAGGAAGTTGCGGCCGTTTACGTTCGCCGCTTCGTCCGTGCAGAGCCAGTCGACCAGCGGCGCGACCGCCTCGGGCGGGTTGCTCTTCTCGAACGCCTTCAGCACGTCCATGTTCATGCCGGCAGCGCCCCCGCCGCGCTGAGCGGCCTCGCGCATCTCGTCGCTGATCACCAGCCGCGTCGCGGCGCGCGGACGGATCGCGTTGCAGCGCACGCCGTAGCGCCCCAGGTCGCGCGCGACGGTGCGCGTGAAGCCGACAATGCCCTCTTTCGCGGCGCTGTAGTTCGCCTGGCCCATGTTGCCGAGCCCGGACTCCGACGACGTGTTGACGATTACGCCGGAGCGCTGCTGCCGGAAGATAACGCTGGCCGCGCGTGTGACGTTGAACGTGCCCTTCAGGTGCACGGCGAGCACCGCATCCCAGTCTTCCTCGGTCATGTTGAAGACCATGCGGTCGCGCAGGATGCCGGCGTTGTTAATGACGATGTCGAGCCGGCCGAAGTTGTCGATCGCCTGCTGGACCAGCTCGTCGCCCGTCTTGAAGTCGGCGACGCTGCCGTAGTTCGCGACCGCGCCGACGCCGAGCTTCTTGATGTCGTCGACGGTCTGGTCGGCCGGGCCCTTCTCGCCGCCCTCACCGTGGGAGCCGCCGCCGAAGTCGTTGATCACGATCGACGCGCCCTCCCCCGCCAGCGCCAGCGCTTCGCCCCGTCCGATACCGCGGCCGGCGCCCGTAACGATGGCGACGCGGCCCTTGAGTCGATCACCCATGGAAGTCCTCCCGTGACTGCAGATGCTGCTAGATTCGGCGTCACCCCGCCTGAGGCGGACGCGAGGCTAGGTATAGCCAATAAGTGGTGAAGACGCAAGTATGCCTGGTCTCTGGTTGTTGGTTGTTAGTAGTTAGTTCGGCCCTTCTCAGAAGGAAGGGCTCCAGGATACTCACAGGCCGGTCCCTTCCGACGGCCTGTACCAACAACTAACAACGAACAACCAGAGGCTAGAACCCCCACCCGTAGATCCGGTTCGCTTCCTTCTTGAGGTCGGCTTTGCAGTCCGGATGCGCGATGGCGAGCAGCTCGCCGATGCGCTGCCGGATCGTCTTGCCGCGCAGCGTCGCGATGCCCCACTCCGTCACGATGTAGTCGACGGCGCTGCGCGGCGTCGTTACCGGCGCCGCTTCGTCCAGCGTCGCCGCGATCCGCGAACGCCGTTCCCCATCCTTCACGTAGGACGACGGCAGCACGATCACGCTGCGGCCCTGGTCGGAGTGCGCGGCCGCGACGGCGAACGCGGTCTGGCCGCCCGGCCCCGTGAAGGGCCACGGGCCGATCGCCTCGCCGTTCACCTGGCCGGTGAGATCGACCTGCATCGCGTTGTTCACCGCGACGAGCCGTTTCTCCTGCACGAGCAGCTCGATGTCGTCCGTGTAGGTGAAGTCGTACAGCTCGAACGTCGGGTTGCCGTCGATAAACGCCAGCTCCTCCTGCGACGTGATCGCAATGCCGGTGGCGAGCACCTTGCCCGGGTGCGTCGACTTGTGTTCGCCGGTCACCACGCCCGACTGCACCAGCGGCACGACGCCGCCGGGTAGCAGCTCGCTGTGGATGCCGAGCTGCCGGCGATGCGCCAGGTACGGCCCCAGCGCCGCGGAGATCGCGCCCGCGCCGATCTGCACTGTGTCGCCGTCGTTCACCAGCTCCAGCCCGACGAGCGTGCAGACGACCTCCGCGACAGCGGTCTCTTCGTCCGTGCGTTGCGTCGCGCGCTCCATCGCGGTGCGCACGCGCGCGATCCATGCTTCGTCCTGCAGCACCAGCCGGTCGATGCGGTCGACGTGGATGCGGTTCGCGCCGCCGGTGCGGATCGCGCGCTCGTTCACCTCCGCGATGATCGTCCGGCTGTTGTCGGCGAACGTCGGGTTCATCCAGACCGACCCGCCGAACGAGCACCAGCCGTCGTCGTCCGGCGGCGACACGACGCACAGGTGGTAATCGAACGGCCCGACGCCGTACGGCATGCGGCCGCTCCGCCACAGTCCGAACGGCAGGTACTCCATCTTGCCTTCGCGGACGGCGTCGCGGTCGACGTTCGTCGCGAACGGCGTGATCTGGCGGAACGCGGGCGGCCGGCCGTTCTCGCGCTCCGCGTCGAAGCTGAACCAGGGGACGACGCTGACGAAGTGGAAGACGCTCACGTCCTCCAGCTCCGCCGCTCGATTCGTCAGCGCGGTACAGACCGTGGGCGGCACGCCGTCGTACATGCCGACGGTGATCGACTCGCCGGACCGCACGCCGGCCACGGCCTCCTCCGCAGAGACGATCTTACTCGCGTACTTCTGCTGCCAGCCCATCGGAACGGAGACTAGGGTACGCGGAGGGGAAGGGCGGGGGCAAGCGGCCGTCTACGCCGCCCCGACTTCTCCCGCCTCCCCCAGCACCTCCACCAGACGACCGGTTAGCTCCGCGCAGGGGCGGACGCGCAGCTTGCCCAGCCCGACGGTCTGCGTCGAGCCGTCCAGCGTGCGGACGCTGAGGCGCACTTCGTCATCGCCGGGGAACTCGCGCAGCGTTTCCAGGAGGCGCGTGAGGCGGTCGCGGTCGGCGTCTTCGTCCTCCGACTCGCGCAGCTCGACGCGCAGCGTTCGTGTCGCCGTCGCGACGCGGCCTTCGACAGGCTCAGGCTGTCGCTTCGCGGGCGCTGCGGGTCTGACGGCGGCGCGAGGCGCGGCCGTCGGAGCCGGATTCGGAGCGCCGTTCGGGACAGATGCGGATGCAGGTCGAGGTTGCGCCGCCAGCTCCGGCGGAACCGGCGCGATGGGCTGAGACGCGCCATTTTCACCGTTCGAACGTCGAGCTTCGAGCTTCGAGCCTTCTCCGCCGCGTTTTTCTGAAGTAACGCTTGCCCAGGTCGGCGGCACGAAGCCCGCCGGCGTGCCGTCGGCGAGCTGGTACAGCTCGACCTGCAGGACGGCGATCTGGATGCGACCGTTGCGTTCGCGCGCGCGCACCTGCAGCAGCAGGATGTTGCTTTCCAGCCACAGCTCCTGCGTGCGCTCGAACAGCTCCGGCCAGACGGTCACCTCGATGACGCCCGACAGGTCCTCGATCTCCGCAGCGCAGAAGGCGCGGCTGTCCCGCGTGTAGAGGCGT
>JBIOYF010000122.1:0-3767 GCA_044870035.1 Dehalococcoidia bacterium | reverse complement strand
TGGAAATTCGTCGGGCTGGTCCCCGTCGTGATTGCGCTCGGCGTGCTCTTCGTTGAGGACCTACGGGGCGTCGTGATGCGCAGGTGGGGAGCTAGGGGAGGCCGGGTGCTGATCGGCGCGCTCGTTTTGGGAGCGGCGTTCAGCATGTGGTGGAACGCCGACACACTGTTCAACGACGTCGGCCCGTCCATACAGGCGAGCTACGGCGGCGCGCCGGCGCTGCTCTACTCGGTCTGTCACGAGTCGAAGGCCGGCGACGACAGCTACGTCATCGCGTCGAGTGGGACGTCCGGGCTTACGAAAGCGCTCGCGTCGCGACGCGATCTGCCCGAGGGCGAGGCGCGCGCGTGGGGCGATCTCATCTGGGCCTGCCACGGCGTACAGGGCGCGGCAGTACCGGCGCCCGAAGAGCTCTGGCCGCTGCGCGACGTTCCGGAGGGGCCGGTCGCCCTCGTCGCGGCTGACCCGCTCTCTCCGATCGCGACGGTGATCGATCTGCTGGCTCGCGTCTACCCGGGCCTGGCTGCGCCACTGACAAAGATCGGGCCGGGCGGCGGCTATACGTACGTCATGTACCGCCTGCCGGAGGGCAGAGCGTTGTGGTCGCAGCGCGGCTTGTGGGGGGAATACACAGGCCCCGGGGCAGGAACCGCCTCCAGCGCGACACGGTTGGACGACCTGAGCGGGCTTTCCTGGAGTGAGCGGCCATCTCCTGTTGCTGCGCCGTTCACCGTCCGCTGGCAGGGCTTGATCTATCTCGGAGAGGCGAAAACTGCATCGCTGCGCGCGCTCACGGACTCGCCGGTGGACGTCCTGCTCGACGGGCAGCGCGTGTACAGCACGCGACCGGGAGAAGCGCTCGACACGCCTATCGCCCTCCTTCCCGGTTGGCATTTGGTGGAGATCACGCTGGACAAGCAGGACGGCGACGGCTCCGTCGCTTTGGTGTGGGCGACAACAGACGGCGCGGAGCAGCCCGTGGGGAGCCCGGACCTGTTCCCGCTCAAGGAGCTGAGTGGCTGGGTGCAAACGCGCACGGTCGGGCTGCCGGGCGGACTCGACCAGCAAGCGACACAGCGATTTGACTTCGCGCCGCACTACGTCTCGGCAACGACGATCAACATGCTCGCGCAGCACGACGGCTTCGAGCCGCAGCTCTCCGAGGAACGCTGGCGCGGCGTCTGGCAGGTCGAAGCGGCCGGGGACTATGCACTGCGCATCGACTTTCGATCAGGACAGGTCGCGTTGGTCGTCGATGGACAGCTCGTGGCGGAGAGCCAGCAGTTCGATCAGAACGCCGGCACGCTGGAGGGAGCTGTGACCCTCGCGTCGGGGCCCCACACAGTCGAGATCGTCCAGGAGCTTAGCAACGAGACGGCCTGGGCAGGCGCGGCGGTGACCGCGTTTCGGACGAACGCCGGGGGCGGCCAGGAGGCCGTCGAGATGCGCGTGACGCCGTATTAGCTAGCGATAGCTGTAGCGAGCGAGCATGGGGTGATCGCCCAGGCCGGCGATGCGCGGGTCGGCCAGCGGGGCTGTCGCGCGCTCGGGCTTCAGGTCGCGCGCGATCTCATCCAGCGCGACCTGAGGACGTAGCCCGGCGAACGCGAAGAGCTTGCCAAGTTCGGCGGCGGGCTGCGCCGTCAGGTCTTCGAACCGGACGGTCAGGCGGCGCGCCTCCGGCAGGCGTTCCATGGCTGCTTCCGCGCGCGCCGCGTAGTGGGCCCAGAGCGCGAGGCCGAACGACACGTCGAGGCTGTCGCGTTCCGCCAGGCTGAGCGCGACCGCGCGGCCGTCGCGGACGACGTGGAGCACCTTTGCGTCCGGATAGATCGAGAGCCAGACGGGCAATGTGAGCGCGTTGCGCGGGTCCTTCCAGCCCCAGACCGCCTCGTCGTTGCGGCCGGCGAAGAAGGCCGAGACGTTGCGCGCCGCGCGCTCGGCGTAGCCGCGCCGGGCGGCGATAAAGTCAGCGCTTTTGGGCGCGGTCCAGCCGTAGTCGTGAAGCAGGTACACGCCCTCGCCGCACATCGCGCGGTTCGCGCGAGTGAAGTAGATCGACTCGTGGTTCTCGTCCAGCCAGGAGCCGCCGGCGTACAGCCCGCCGCGCTCCAGCAGCCGCGTGACGATCGACGTGCCTGAGCGGTGCATCCCGATGATGATCAGCGGCGCTTCGTCGCTGACGAACCCGCGGCCGGGCATCGGCGCGCGGCGCAGGAGCGTTCGGGCGAGGACGCCGGTGGCCATGCGCGGGACGTCGTCGAGGCGCGGGAGGTGACGCAGGAGCGTGCGTGCGCGGTTCATGCCGCGCCGCGGCTCCAGAGCGCTCGCAGGCACCAGGGCGCGCGAGCCGAGGCGTGCCGCCGCACCTCTCGACGCTTGGCGGCGTACTTCGGCAGCTGCACGAGCGTCACGACGAGCGCCGCGAGCGTCGCGGGGATGAGCGCCAGGCCGTAGAGCACCTGCCGGGTGCGGCCCAGGCCGAACTCGAGCGAGTTGAACGGCGCGCCCAGGGTCATCAGCGGCACCATAAGGGCGAACTCCCAGCCCGACATGACCTTGTAGAACGCCAGGTAGCGATTGCGGATGATCCGCACCGTCTTGACGACGGTGTACCACGAGAGCGCCGTTTGCAGCTTGTGCTTGTGATAGACCACCGCGCGCGGCACGGCGAGCGACCGATAACCGAGGGCGCGGACGCGCAGCCCGAGATCGAGGTCCTCGGCGTAGGCAAAGAAGTCCGCGTCGAAGACGTAGCCGAGCTGATCGGCGACGGTGCGCCGGACAACAATGCAGACGCCGTGCAAAAAGATCGTGTCGTAGAGACGATCGATGGAGGGCAGCTTGTGGTAACCGATGTAGCCGAGCCGGTTCACCTCGGAGCTGTACGCGGCCGTCGCGCCGGCGCGCTCGCCGATACCGGAGTACTCTGGATACCAGGGCTGGATCACGTTGGCGTGCGCGGCACCCACATCGGCCGACGAGCTCATCGCTTCGATGAGCGAGCGCAGCCACGAGCGGTTGACCGCGGTGTCCTGGTTGAGAAACACGACGAAGTCGCCGCGCGTCTCGCGGTAGCCGATATTGTTGCCCTCGGCGTAGCCGTAGTTGTGTTCGAGCTCAACGACCCGGGCCTCCGGAAAGCGCTCGCGGACGAACGCGGCGGAGCCGTCCTTGGAGCCGTTGTCGACGTAGACGACTTCGTACTGGTCGGACGGATAGTCCTGGTCGAGCACGGACGACAAGCAGTCCTCGAGGTAGTCGCGGCCGTTCCAGCCAAGCACGACAACGCTTGCGACCGGCCGTCCCGCGTCGGGTCCGGTTCCGGCGGCCATGGCGGGTCTAGCGCTCGTCCATGAGCGCGGTGAGGAAGCCGCCCATGGCCATGTTGGCGCCCATGATGATCGCGGTCTGGGCCATCGCGGCGAGGCCCTCGGTGGAGACGCCGGGCAGGTCGTTCTTGCTGACCCACTCGTAGAAGATGAGCGCGTCGACGGCGAGGCCGGCAACCAAGAGCAGGCCGGCCAGGAGCAGCATGCGCTCCAGTGTGACGAAGCGGTTGAACCAGATCGTGAGCGTGTCTTCGGAGATGATCTTGCGCGACGCGGCGTATAGGTGCGACGCCATGCCGATCATGAGCGCGTTCGTGCCGATGATCAGCAGGATGCTGCCGGCGAAGACGGGCTGCCATTGGAGCGTACCGATGCTGACGCCGCTCTCGGCGGCGAGCGTGATCGCCATCGCGAGGATGCCCAGCGCCACGGCGA
>JBIOYF010000121.1:0-8017 GCA_044870035.1 Dehalococcoidia bacterium | reverse complement strand
ATCGACCTCGCAGCACCCGATCGAGGTCCTCCGGCGAGGGGACGGCGCCCCACTCGTACCGCAGCGGAACAACATCGCAGCCGTAGCGTTCTGCAAGCGCGATCCAACGCTCGCCGAAGTAGCCGGCGGAGACGACGAGCACGGTATCGCCAGGACCGCAGAGGTTGACCACCGCGCTTTCCATGGCGCCCGTTCCTGTACATCCGAGCAGAAACACCGGGTTCTCGGTGTGAGCGAGCTCCTGTAGCCCTACGCGGACGCTACGAAGAGCCGTCCGAAACTGAGGCGCTCGGTGATGGAGGAGCGGCCGCGCAAGAGCCTGGGCAACCTCCGGCGGAATCGGCGTGGGCCCCGGAGAGACGAGCCGCGACGGAAGCACATCTGCGGCCGCGAGTTGCGTCGAAATCCCTTCCATGCCTCGATCGTAGGCGATCGCGGTACTAGCGACAAGAGGTTCGACTTCATGGGCTCATGCGGGGAACGCCGAACAAACGCTGGCGCGGGCGAGGGCCCGAAGGTCACACCGAGCACCGATCCGCGAGGCTTCCCGATGACGAGGCCGCCGGGAGACAGGGAAACACCCACACGCACGAGGGCCGAGGAGGGTGGAGGGACCCGCATCCTGTGGTGGAATCGCCGCGAGCGGGCCCGTCGCCATATTCGTCAGTCCCCATTGGGAACGTCGCTGCGGCGCCGGCGGACGGGACAATCGTGGGCGGTGTCGTAGCGTCCGGCTCGCTCCACGCTAAAACAGTCCCTGATCTAGAATCTGCGCGGAGATTTCCCGGAAAACTAAGTATTGTTGGGAAAAATACCCCTCTTTGATATACGGCTTCTGCTTATACTGCTTGTAACTCCAGTGCTGGTATCTCAGAGGCTTCGGCGGGTTCGGTTGGTAATACGGACTAAGCTCGAGAATCAACGGATTCTGTGAGAGGTCGTCATCAACCCACATCATGTCGATTCCCGCCGTACGCAGCCCCAGTTTTCGTAGGTATTCGCCGGCCACCGGCACGAGCCGCTCGGGAATGTTGCCATGGTCGACGACGGAACCGTAAGTGGTTGCAGTCGTCGTCCATCCGCGTTTGGAGAGGGCTTCCTCCTTCTTGATACGCCAAAAGCTGGCGGATCGGATCATCGCGTCGCCGACCATTGTGAGTCTCATGTCTCTCGTTGCTCCGCGGACGACGTCCTGCATGAGGAGACTCTCCACCGGCCGAAATGGATAGTTTCTCACGAACTCGTGGGCGTCCCCGGCGCGTGCGAAGTAATGCAGCCCCGCACTACCTGCGGAATGTTCTTCTTTGATGAGCACCGGCTCGAGATCGAATTCTACGGAGCGCCAGTTCTCGGCTGTGAGAGTTGTCGTTCTTGGCGTAGGCGCTCCGATCTCATCCAGCTTCCGGTACATGTAAGCCTTGTTCTCCCAGTAAATAGTCTCGTCCGACGAACAGAAGAGGCGATTTCCTTGGCGTTCTAAACCAACTGAGAAGTCGTAGACTTGACGGCTGTAATCCCACAAGCGCGGTGATACAAGGTAGTTAGGCAAAAACCAAAGAATGGACTTATCAAATAATGCACTTGGGTCGTCGGCGACGGCGAATACGCGGTTCCTCGCCGCCATCTCATGTGCAAAGGCCAACTCCGCTAGGTAGATCTGAGGACCGAAGTACGGAACCAGACGACTACAAAGCAGGAGCACGTCAGGTGTCGCGTCGAGTGGAACGATTGCTTCGGCGGGGAGGGGAGGAATGTCTCGATCGATAGACCACTTCCGATAGGTATCGCTGGCGCGGCGCCAGAATGGGCGCAGCTTGTCGACGACCAAGACAGGGTGAAAGGTCAGAAGCGAGTTCGTGTCACAGGGCGTGCAGATCTGGAAAGACGTCCCGAATCTCCCTCGGTGGCCTCCTGTAAAAATTGCGTATTCGCGATAGCGCATTGTATGGGCGCCGGAACGGCCGCGGAACGCGCCGCGGCCGCCTCGAATCGAGTGTCGCCAACAGGCGAGCCTGCTCGTGCATGCGCCGCCGAGCAAGCTCGCGAACGTCTTCCGGAGCATCGTACTCGTCTGCAACGATTCGATACACGTTCTGAGACGCTCGCAGCATCCTTCGGGGGTCGGAAGTCAACTGGCCACGCTTCTCACGGTAGATGGCGAGCTTCAGCGGGCAACGGATGAATCGGTAGCCGTGTGAGGCTATCCGTAGCCACAGTTCGTAGTCCTCCGGCCCCTTGAGGTCCGGTCGGAAGGTGCCGACTTTCTCGAAGACCCAGCGGTGAATCGTCGTGCCGACAAAGATGTAGTTCCCGCGCGTAAGAAGGGCGCAGAAGAATTCGTGTGGCGTCTTCGGGAGGGCTGGAGGCTGCGGGGTCACGGCTTTGACGCGCGTCGCGCGCCTGATCCTCCTTGTGGCGTCGTCGAGAACCCATGCATCCGTCGTGTACGCGACGGCGGCTGTGACATCTGCATCGAGAGTCGCGGCCATCGTCTGCAAGTATCGCGGTAACCAGACGTCGTCGCTGTCCAAGAGACTGACGTACTTCCCTTGAGCGCTTGCGATCGCTGTGTTGCGCGCCGCAGCCGGCCCGAGGTTCGGCTGGGAGATCAGCCGGATCCTGTTATCGGACAAGAACGGCTGAATGCGAGAAGCTGTCTCATCTGTCGAACCGTCATCCACGATGATGAGCTCGAAGTCGGATCGGGTCTGCCGCAGCACGGATCGGATCGCCGAGCCGATAGTCGACTGTGAGTTGTACGCGGGCATAACGATCGAAAACGTCGGCATGACGTCAATACTGGTCCTCGTTGTTGGAGTTGGAGTATGAGATCCGGAGTCTTGCACGGCCATGACAGCGTAATGTGATTTCACCCAGCTTCTCCCCAGCACCCTCCGTCAGGTGCCTCAGTCTTCCAACGACGAACACCACCATCAGATCAAGTGCCGTCGAGCGGCGTACGGCACTCGAGGGAATCATCCTCTAACGGTTGGCGGCCTCGTCGGCGGCATCACTTCCCGACGGGATCTGGTGGGGGCGGATCGGGAGGCCATGGACGCGTTGCACCGCCCGTTCGCAGGTCGCGGACGGCTCCTTGCCTCAAGTTAGTGGCGGATGCGACCTTCGTGTCATACGACGCCAGCCGCAGCGCGGCCGCCTTCCTAGCCGTCGTCTCGGGCTCGGAGAGCGCCTTCTGACCGACTCCGTGCGCACGTAGCGGCGGGCGACAGCCCACTCGTCGTCCCGCTCGACGGGCAGGCACGGCGCCGACCAATGACGGTCGAGCACCGGCGCGGAAGATGCCGATGACGGCGGCGCGCGATCACAGCAGTGCGGCTGCGGATCTTGTGTTCGACCGGAGCTGGAGTCCAGCGCTCCTCGTGAGGCTCGGTGGAAGGGGAGCAGATGGAGCCGTTTGTGCCTGTTCACCCGGCTCGATGCTCCGCTCTCCATGGCTGGCGTCGCAGAGTGCGTCTGCCTCCGGGCTCATGAGAGCCTCGGCGAACGCCTCACCATCTGGCACAGCAGTCGGGCTCGCCGCGTCGAGCTGCTGTGAGATCAGCCGGAATCATGCGTGCTCTCGACCACCGTGCTCTTGCTCGCTCGTCTCGGACACGATGTCGCGAGGATCACGGGTCGCCCTCCCGCGAGCCCTGCGGTTCCTCGCGGTCTCGCCTGCCTCACCCAGCGGCGGCGAACCGGCGAAGGAGCTACGGCCGGAGGCGGTAAGCCACGAGCCGCGAGCGCTAATCTAGACCGGACTGGCGAGGCCGTGACTTTGCTGCAGCGAAAACCCGCGCAGGACTCTTCAGATCAGCCGAGCAAGCTCTCAGTGCAAACCTTTAGCCGCCCCTACGCACCGTTCCACGATCGGTACCAGAAGTACTATCGCGAAGGCCTCCGCCGATACTGCGAAGCAGTGAGAGGAGAATTCGAGCTCGTTCACCTTGCTCGCTTACCTCGCCTACTGGCGGCTCTTAGAAAGGCTCGAGATGCAGAGTACTATGAGCGTCTCCATTTACCGTCTGGAGTCGCAAGGTTTGTCGATCGTCTCGCCCTTCGACTCCACGGACCCATCACGACTCCGTCGGGAGTTTTCCAGATGAGTACCGGGCAGTATGTAATCACGACCCGCCAAGGCCGCAGGTACGCGGTCTGTATAGACACGGCAGACTCGCATGAGATACAGAGCGCGGAGCTCTGCGAATGGAGCGATGTTTACTTCAAGACCAACTTTTGGACGTCCGTGGCGTATCCAACGAACGTCTCACCTTTGGTGAACGCTGATCCTCTCGTCCTCAAGCGGCTCGACCGTTTCCGTTCGCGTCGAGCTGCCCCGAAGGAGTACGACCTTTGCGCGGTCATCCGCATTTGGGCTGGTGAGGGCGTTGAGCACAACATTCGTCTGTTGAAGGCGATCGCCAGTGCCAAATGCGCGAAGTTCGTGCTGGCCGTTCTCTTTCCTGGTGAAGACGATCACATTCTGCGCTACCTACGCCAAGCCCGCGTTCCGGCGACGACGCGAGGGTTGAAGCCGGATGATCTTTGGTGGAGAACGGCGAAGTCGACTCTGAATGTGATTCGTCTCGGCGTCCACTATTGCATCCCTTGGCGCATGACTGGATCGCTTTGCCTGGGATCGTGTCTGGTCCTTGATCGGCCCCCTCTTAGCGCGTGGCCCCAACCATTGCTCGAGGCTGTCAACTACCTGAGTCTCGGGCTCGACGTCACACCTGGAGCGCCGGTTGCGCCGCAACATCAATATGACGCCGTGCCAGGTCTTATCGAGCACTGGTTGGGCGAGCCTGATGTGATCAACGGAATCGCAAAATCGAATGCGGAATACTTCGACCGATTCCTCGAGCCTCAGCGGGTAGGAGGACACATTGTGCAGGTTGTGGAAGAGCTGGAGAGACAGACTGCGCTTGATGAGTCTAGTACTTCGACGACGAAGCGTCCCTCACCTCAGGCGTGAGCGCTCGAGCTCGTCGCCCTCGTGCCGGCGGAGCAGCATGCCTGCGGTTTGCCGGAGTTCGCTTAGCGCTTGAGGTGCCAGCAGAGCGAGGGTTGCGAGATAGACAGCTGCTCCGGCCGCCAGCTCCAGGATGAGCGTTGCCCACGTCGCTACGTCTTCACTCGGCCGAGCGTGGAGCGCGTACTCGTTGAATAGTAGAAGTGCCATCGCCGTTGACAGGGCACTGGCAAAGGGGGGCAAGATTGCACGTGCGAGGTCGCTCGGATGGAGCTTCAGCACCCGTGGGACCTGCCTAAGCGCGTAGAGCGCGGTCGCGACGGTGCTGATCGACCACGCGATTGCGACCTCGACTGCGCCAAGATGGACAAGAGCGGCAATCAACACAATTGAAGTTGCGGCCCAGAGAACGTGCATCCGCGGAAGGATATATGGATTACCCGTCGCTTTGAAGATCTCGGATGACACAGATTCCATTGGGAGCGCGATCCCCATGCCAGCGAGCGCGATCATGACAGTTCCGGACTGTCGCCATGGCTCGCCGAATAACACAACAGCGAGTGTTTCTCCGAATGGGATGAAGAGCGCTCCAAGGGGGAATGCCACGCTGCTGACGAGGCGGAAGGACGAAAGCGCAGCACTTCGCATACGCGCGGGATCATAAGAGAGGTTGACTAGCGCCGGCTGAAGTGTGTAGGCGTTGGCAGCGAGTGCTGGAGCCACTGCCTGTGTAACGAGTCTCCAGCCGAACCTGAATTGGCCCAGGCTGCTCGCACCCAGGAAGCGACCGACGAGCGCCGTATTCGATACGTTCATCAGCTCTCGGAGAAGTTCGCTGGCAAGGATGTGACGCGCGAAGCCTGCAAGATCTCGCCACATCGCGAACGACACGAGCCGCGGATCCGGCCTCCAACGTGCGGCGATCCAGTAGCCGCAGGCCCGCGTGAAGCTCGACGCATAGAAGCCGGCGACAAGACCCCAGACGCCGAGGCCGAGTACGAGACCGGCAGCAGAAACCGCCCCCAGGGCGATTGCGGCTATGGGATCAACGACCCAACGGCGAAGCGCGAGCCGCTTCTGGAGAAGCGTGCCGGGTACGCCCGTAATGCCGTTGATTATCAAATACCCGGAGAGAGCGGCAGCGACGACGCCGATCTCGCTGCTGTGGAAGAACAAGGCGACGACGGGGGAAAGAGCGAGCGCCGCAACTGCGAGGAAAACCCCCCCAGCAAATGTAGACGCCAGTGTGGTCGCGGCCGCGGCTTCCACGTCCTCTCGCCGTTGGAGAAGCGCAGCCGTCATCCCAGATTCGGAAACGAGCCCGCCCACACCCAACAAGATCGATCCGGCGGCGAAGGTTCCGAAGACGCTTGGTGTTGTGAGATGCGCGAGAACAACGTAAGTGACGAAAGTGATGGCTTGAACGGCCAAGAACGAGCCCCCGGCCACACCGGCGCTCCGAGCCGCTGCCCGCCTTAGGCCACCGGAAGGTGCGGGCTCTGCTCGCAACTCGGATCGATCGGTAGTTGTCATTGCTTGCTTAGTCGCTCGCGCACAGCAGAGCTGCGCCGCGTTTCCTCGATCACGACGGGGTCATAACAGCCCAGATCTCGACGAACTCACCGGACGATGTAGCGTTGAACCATCTCGTGGAGACGACCGACGAGGCGCGGTAAACGAACCCGAAATGGCGAAGTACCCGCTCCCTAAGATTTCGCAAGCGCTACGGAGCGTCATCGGGCGGTAGTTGGGCGCCATGAGGACGGTGAAGAGACGTCCTCCCACTGTCGGTCTTGCGGAGTCGCGGGACCGTGGCCGAGCGGTATGCGGAGCCATGCCGCGTCAGCATGTAGAGATATGCGTGGGCGCCCGCTCTATGAACAACGGCGGTGCGCGCGCCCATCTCGCCTAGCCGGCCAAGCAGACGCCGCCGGATAAAATTGTCTTCAGCAGAACGTACGTGGCTGTAGATGAACCAGACACGGCCGCGTCCGCGAAGCCGGTCGAGGTCCATGATCTGCCGCGTCTGGTCGTACGGATTCGGTCCAAGCAGGACGGCGGGTGAGTTCGGCTGCACGGCGCGCGAGAGCAGGTCGCGGCCATAGGGAATGGCCGCGACCGGCCAGAGTTTCGTGCCGCCGGGTCGCGTGAGAGAGAGGCACCCGCACTTCTCGTAGTAGAGAAACGCGTATTGCGCCTCGTACTGGAGGTAGAGCGTGTCACCGGGGCGCCAGTGATCGCGGACGTACGTGAGCACCGGCTTGATCTCTTCGTGTCCCGGCGGATGGAGCACCGCCTTAGCCGACCACCAGATGGGGCCAACGCCGATCATCGCGACAAGCGCGGTTGCCACGATCGGGGCCCACTTGCTTGGTGTCCAAGCGCTCAATCGCGCGACCCCCTCTGCGAGCGTGAGGACGACTATTGGAACGAGGAACAAAGTCGTCCGGTAAGCGAGCGGATATTGGCCGAGGACCGCGGCAGCGAGCGTCAGTGGGACCGGCATGAGCACCATCAATCCCCTTGCCGGCGCTTTGATGAGGAGGCTTCCAGCTCCGACGATGGCAACCAGCGCGGCAACCTTCTGCAGCTGGTTCCAGGGTGGCTCCTGCGGAATACCCAGGGAGGCCGCGAGGTTCGAGGCAAATACGTTCATCGAATGCAGGCTCAAGACTGAGCCCTGAAAGCCGCTGCGGATCGCCGCCAGCCGGTCCAGCGCGAAGAAGGCCGCGCCTACCGCGCCGGGAACCCAGACCGCGAGCACGAGAGCGTGCGCGCGCGACAGTTGGTCTCGCCGCCGCGATGCCTCGACGGCGAGAGCGATCGCTACGGCCGCGAGTACGAAGACAGAGGCGAAAGAGAAAGCCATGAGTATTACGCCGCCCACTCCAATAGCAAGAGCGATTCCGTTGTCTCGATCCCTCTCGGTCAAGACCACCCCGGCGAGGAGGAGGAAGACGGCAGCTGCGACGTCAACGGCGTAGGGCTTCAGCTCCGATGAGTAGTACGTAGGGCCCTGAGATACCGCGAACAGAGCCACGGCGA
>JBIOYF010000120.1:0-4097 GCA_044870035.1 Dehalococcoidia bacterium | reverse complement strand
TTGAAGAGCTGCCACGCGTAGTACATGTGCAGGCTTTCGTCGTGATGGATGGCGCGCTCGTCCAGACCCCAGAGTCGCATGCCCAGCGCGAACGAGACGATCACGCCGTAGAGGGCGATCTCCCAGTAGCGGGTGAGGAGCGCCGTGAGCCCTTCGGTTTCGAATTGGCGCTCGCCCCAAAACGTTCGCAGCCGTTCGGCGGTGGTCGTCATGGTATTGCTCCAGCGCTAACTTGGCTCAGAATACCAGGTGCTACGCGATAAATGGTAACCTCGCCCTCCTGCTTCACCACCTGAAATATGTCGGTCATCTGCTCGATCGCCAGGTTCGAGTATTTCTCCCGCTCCTTCGGTCCGACGACGACGAACCGAACGTTGTACTGCTGCAAGATGCTTCGCACTGCGTCCGGCGTGCCCGTATAAATCGTTTCGACGGCCTGCTCGCGCTCGTCCAGTCCCTCGCCGCTGCCCCGCCACTGGAGCTCGTGGCCCTTCCACTGGATGATCGTCGGCAGGCCCGTCGCGGCCGAGATCGTGCCGAAATCCGTGTAGTCTCCACCCGGCGCCTCGACGACTACAGGATGGCCGTCCCGGTCGCGCAGCCAGTCGATCGCTACGCGCTGTTCGTTGGGCAGGAGCGAAAGCCCATCGAGAACGCGCCGGTTGTTGAACCCGCCCGTCCGGTTGTACGTCGCCAGCAGCGGATACAAAAACGCCGCGAACAAGATCGTGACGACGGCGCCGGCCCAGACGCCGCGCCAGGTCAGCTGACCGGTGGCGACGGCTGCCACGGCTGCCGGAGCAGCCGTCGCCGCTGCCGGTGCCGGCGCGACTGCGTCGTCGACGGCTCGGACGATGCCCGGCGGTGCGCTGCGCCACCACAGCAGCGAGACGCCGCTCACGACGAAGAACACGCCGCCGCCGATCACGAGACCAACGAAGCGCGTGACGGCGTCTTGCCCGATCGCGAGGCCTGTGATCGCGCCGACCAGCGTCGCCGCGCCGACTAAGACTTCGCCCAGCGGGACGGCGCCGGCCGAGATCGTCACGGTTGGCGTCTTCGCTGCGCTGACGGCCGGCGCGCGCCAGCCCTGCGCGATCTCGAACAGCACAAAGCCACCCGCGACGCTCAACATCAGCCAGGCCTGGTAGTAGAGCTTGAAGATCGTGTTCATCCGGCTGTTGAACGTGTCCAGGATGAAGAAGAACTCGCTGCCCAGGATCAGCAGTGCCGCCGTGGCCGAGAGCGCCAGCGCGAAGATGTGCCCGAGGCGCTCCTCCCCCGTGCGCTTCGCCTCCTCCACCTCGCGGTAGAGCGCCTGGGCCAGCAGCCCGACGATGCCCATCAGCATCAGCGCGGTCAGCCAGTTCCAGCCGCGATTGCCGATCCTGCCTCCCAGCGAGATCACATCTCCGCTGGCGTTCACGGCGTCGCTCGGCCGGACGGGCGTTGGCAGCCAGCCGAGCAGGTGGTCGATGCCGAAGCCGCTCTGGAGCTTGCCGCTGTCGTCGACGTGGACGCCCAGGACGTTCCAGAACGCCCAGAGCGCGACGATTGCCACGCCCGGCGCCAGCGACCACAAGACGGCCGCCGTCGAGATCGGCTGGCTGCTGCTCCGGATCCGCCACAGCGCGTACGGCAGCACGATGATCGCGAACGTGCCCCAGATCAGCAGCGCCTGGAACAATCTGCTACCGCTGTGCAGCTGGCTGCCGGGATCGATCGGGCCGGCGACCGCCTTGAAGCCGGACGCCTGGCTGTCGAAGCCGCCGAAGAAGAACGGCGAGTAGGCCAGCAGTGCGCACACGAACAGCGGCAGCAGGAAGCCGGCCGTATCGGCCACCAGCCCCCACGACCAGCGGTCGGCGATCAGCCGGTTGCGCAGCAGCGCCATCAGCGTCAGGACGAACGCGATCGTTGGCATGTCCCACGTGTTGATGAAGGCCAGGCCGCCCACCATTACCGCGAACGCCAGCAGCCACAACGGACGCTCCAACCAGACAACGAGGTCCAGTGGCCCCTCATAGCGCAGGAGCAGCTGTGCGATGCCGAGCGCGAGGAGCACGAACGGGATCGACATCACGTGCGGATGCAAGTCGCCCAGCAGGAAGCTGAAGAACGGGAACTCGTGGATCCCCACGCTGTTGTCCAGGATGCGCGTGGCGCGCCACCAGAACCAGTAGTTGTCCGGGTACCAGTGCACGCTGTTGTAGTTGGTCAGGCCGCTGATACCCACCCAGCTCCAGAAGCCTTTCGCGCCGATACCCGCCGCCGCGATCGCCTCCAAGAGCCCTTCGAGGTTGCCGATCACCGTGAGCAGGAACGCCGCCGAGAGCCCGAAGATCATCGGGCGCCAGAGCACCCGCGACGAAAAGCCCGCCGCCGGCGTGCCCGGCCCGCTCTCCAGCTCGCGCTCCGCTCGAGGCGCCGTCATGTTGTAGACCAGCCCGAACGCGCCGGCGCACGCCAGCGACGCGATCATCGCGACGCCCAGGTTGAAACCGACGCTCGTCTCGATCGCGCTCAGCCGCGTCATGATCGAGACGATCAGATAGCCGAAGTAGTAGTAGGCTACCTTCTCTCCCGCCATCCACGGGTCGGCCGGCGGGAAGTGGTCGGCGCGCGTCACGGCGTTCAGGAACATGAAGTCCATCGGCTTTTCGGTGCCGCCCAGGTCGCCCACGTAGGAGCGCAGGTACGCCGCCGTGATGAACGAGAGCAACAGCACCACCTCGACCGCGGCGATCAGCCACCAGCGCCTCCGCCAGAAGTCGAGGAAGTCCTCTCGCTTGCGCAGGAAGACCAGCGTCGAGATGCCGAACAGCGCCAGCACGATGACCCAGATGCCCGCCGGCGTGTTCGGGAGGATGTGCGCGACGTTGAGCACCCAGAGCAGGTACCCGACGATGATCAGCGCGAAGGCCTTCGAGAGGGCGTATCCGCGGTCGGGCAGGCGGCTGAAGAGGGAAAGACAGAGCGGCAGGGTTGCCAACCCTACCACCTGCATCATGAGCCACCAGACCAGCGTCTCAGACATAACGGGCTATCTCAAGCTAAACGCCTGCAGGCAGCTCCCCTATCACGAACGAGTCTAGCGGCCCGCGCGTTCCTAGCGGAAGAGCGCCTCGACGAACGCCTCCGCCGAGAAGGGCGCCAGGTCATCGGCCCCTTCGCCCGTTCCCACGAAGCGGACCGGGATGCCCAGCTGGTCGCAGATAGCGAAGACGATGCCGCCCTTGGAGCTGCCGTCGAGCTTCGTCAGGCATACGGAGGTCACCTCTACTGCTTCGGTGAAGGCCTTCGCTTGGATCAGCCCGTTCTGGCCCGTGGTGGCGTCGAGGACAAGGAGCACCTCGTGGGGGGCGCTTGGGTCCTTCCGCTCGATGATCCGCCGGATCTTGCGCAGCTCCTCCATCAGGTTGAACTTCGTGTGCAGCCGGCCTGCCGTATCGATGATCACGACGTCGGCACCGCGGCTGTCGGCGGCCGTCAGCGCGTCGAAGACCACCGCGCCCGGGTCGGCGCCCGGCTGGTGCGCGACGACGTCGACGCCGATGCGCCCGCCCCACTCCTTCAGCTGGTCGATCGCCGCCGCCCGAAACGTATCGCCCGCCGCGATGACGGCTTTGCCGCCGTCGCGCTGGTAGGCGCTTGCCATCTTCGCGATCGTCGTCGTCTTGCCCGTGCCGTTTACGCCCAGCACCAGCACCACGGCAGGCTTCGGCGGCGGACCTTCGTCGCCGGACCAGAGTCGGCCCGTGCCCTGGGGCGCGTTCAGGATATCGATCAGCTCCTGCTTGAGCGCCGCGCGCACGCCCACGGCGTCCTTGATGCGCTCCTTATCGACGCGCGCGCGCACGTCGTCCAGGATGCGCTGCGCCGTCGCGACGCCCGCGTCCGCGCCGATCAGCAGCTCCTCCAGCTCCTCCCACAGCGACTCCTCGATCTCGCCGCCGCGGTCGAACAGGCCAGCGATCTGCCCGAAGATGCCCTTGCGCGTCTTCTGGAGCGCCTGCTCCGTCTGCCGCTCGATCTCGTCTTCGAGCTGCTCGTCCGCCGCGACTTCGATAGACGCCTGCTCGAGCGCGACCGCCTCG
>JBIOYF010000119.1:0-12323 GCA_044870035.1 Dehalococcoidia bacterium | reverse complement strand
TCGCGACGAGAACGCCGGCCGCGCCGTGGGCCTTCGCGCGCGCGCCCATATCGGCGAACGTGACGTCCTGGCGCTGGATCAGCACAATGGCGCCGCGGTCCGCATCCGTGAAGTCTTGCTCCCGCCCCGTCCCACCATCGACGAGCTTCGCGCGCACCGAGCCGGGCTTGCTGCCGAGAAAGACCACACTATGCACGAAGTGCTGTTGTGGCTGCTGCACGGTGACGACGGCGTAGACGCGGGCGTCGGGCCGGGTGACGGTGAACGGCTGCAGCTCGACGTCGTAGCCCCAGCTCTCGAACTGGTCGCGGGCGTAGCGGGCGGCGCGGTCCGCGTTGTCGGAGCCAGCGAGGCGGATGCCGATGTCGACGGAGAGGTGGCGCATGTGCTGAATGATGCGATCGACCTGCGGCGCGGGCGGGCCGAGATCGCCGGCCGAAGGCGAGCTGGTGGGTGCAACGCCGGTCGACGCTGTGCGCGACGCCGTCGGAGCTGGCGGCGCGCTCTTGCCGCCGCCGCCGCAGGCGACAAGCAGCAGAGCAGTTGCCGAGAGGAGAAGGACTGCGAGGGTGCGACGAGTGGTCAGTGTGGCTCGTTTTCTACTAACGCGGGGTGCGTTTGGAGCTGAACCAGGCGCGCAGGCGCTCGCCCAGCGTCGGGCCTTCCAGGTGCATCGGCTGACCGCGCCAGCGCTTCTCCATGGCGGGCGGGGCGGCGCCGCGGTTGAAAAGCGAGAGAACGATCGCGGTGAAGAACAGGATCACGCCGGCGATCAGCGTCCAGTGGCCGAACGCCGGGTAGGCGCGGCCGGTGAGGAAGCCGGCCAGGATCAGCGCGAGCGCCGCGAGCATGACGTGCCGGATGGAGAGGCGGATAAGCGGCGCGAGCAGCGTTCGCCCGAGCGACTGCGCGGTACCGGACGAACGCCGCCGGACACGACTTGCGACACCCTCCTCGGGGACGAAGGCGTCGAGGCGGTTGAGGATGTCTTCGATCTCGCGCTGGATCTTATCGTCAGGCATGAGGTTTGCCCGCCGTCCCATTGTACAGGAAGCGGGCCGGTTCGTTAAGGGCCTATGAGCGGACGCCCAGGTGCGCCAAGATGCTATCGACCGCGCCGTCCGGCGTTGTCACACTTGTGTCGATCACGAGCGGGCTGGGGAGCGCCTCGCGCTCGAAGGCGCGGTAGACCGCTTCGACCGCTCCGGCGTCCCAGCGCTCCGACTGCTTCGCCCGCTCGAGCAGCACATCGAGCGGCGCGGTGACCGCCACGAGGAGCGAGCGGACGTTGTGGATGGTGGCGACGAGGCCGAGCAGCTCGCGCAGGTCGCTGTTGTGCATGGCCGCCCGGCCGTCTCGATAGGCGGCGAACGAACCGTCGATCACCATGTGGTAGCCGCCGCGCACGTACGACGCGGTGAGCAGCTTGAGCTGGCGGTAGACCAGCACCGTCTCCGCGGCGAAGTCTTCGTCGTGGCCGGCGATCCAGCGCGTGGCGAGATCGTCCTGCGAGAGGTGGGCGACCTTGCCGCGGAGCCGCTCAGCCAATCGACGCGCCAGCGCGGTCTTTCCGGAAAGCGCCGGGCCGCGCACCGCGACGAAGAGGAGGCCGGGCATATCGATGTGAGTATAGGAGCCGCACGCCGGCGCCGACAGCGTGCCCCGGTTGTGCTAAGATGTCGCTCACCGTGGGCGGGATCACGACACAGACGCAGGTCACGAAACTAGAGCCTTCGCAGCAGCGGGCGGCTGCCGAGATGCTGGGGCGCGCCTTCTTCGACGACCCGCTTTCGGTCTACCTGCTGCCGGACGAAGCGAAGCGCGCGCGACTGCTGCCCTGGATGTACGAGCGCATCGTGCGCTACGGGCTGCGCTACGACGGTGAGGTGCTCGCGACCCACGGAGCGGTGGACGGCGTCGCGGTATGGCTGCCGCCCGGCCTTTCGCACACGCCGGCCTTGCGGCTGGTGCGGGTCGGGCTGGCGCTGACGCCGATCAAGTTCGGGCTCGGCGCGGTAGGACGTTTCATGGCCGCGAACCACGTCGAGCGGCTGCGCATGCAGCTCGCGCCGGAGCCGCACTGGTACCTGTGGCTGATCGGCGTCGAGCCGGCGCAGCAGGGACGCGGCACCGGCAGCGCGCTCATCGCGCCGATGATCGAACGCGCCGACAGGGACCGGCTACCCTGCTATCTGGAGACGCACAAGGAACGCAATCTGACGTTCTACCGCAAGCACGGTTTCGAAGTTGTCCATGCGGCCGACATGCCTCACGGCGGGCCGCCATTCTGGTGCCTGAAGCGGGCAGCAAGGAGGTAAGCCGATGGTGACGCAGGCGGATACAGCGCAGCTGATACCGTCGCAGAACGCGGAGGTCTCGGACGTCCTGACTCGGGCGTTCTTCGACGACCCGATGACGATGTACATCATCCCGGACGACGAGAAGCGCCGCAACGTCCTCCCCTGGTTCTTCAAGAAGGCCGCGCAGATCTCGCAGCGCTACGGCGACCCGTTTACGACCGCCGGCAAGATCGACGGCGCGGCGCTCTGGCTGCCGCCGGGCAAGACGATCCTCTCGCTGCCGATGATGATCCGCGCCGGCATGCTGGCGGCGCCGTTCAAGTTCGGCCTGCCGACGTTCATGCGCTTCATGTCAGCGATGAACCACCTGGAGCACCTGCACAAGCGCGACATTCAACCAGACCACTGGTACCTGTTCGTGCTGGGCGTGGACCCGGAGCGGCAGGGGCAGGGCGTGGGCGGCAAGCTGATCCAGCCGGTGCTGGAACGCGCGGACAAGGACCAGCTGCCCTGCTATCTGGAGACGATGAAGGAGCGCAACGTCACGTTCTACAAGAAGCACGGCTTCGAGGTGGTTGTGGACGATCAGTTTAAAGACGGGCCGCGCTACTGGACGATGAAGCGCGATCCGATCGGGTAAGGAGCACGATGGACACACAACAGATCGTCGACGGGTACGGCGCGGCGTGGGGCGAGACGGACGCTGCTAAGCGAGCGCACCTGCTCGAACAGGCGTGGGCGGACGGCGGCACGTACACGGACCCGCAGTCGCACGTCGAGGGGCGCGACGCACTCAGCGAGCTGATCGGTGGCTTTCAGGCGCAGGTCAGCGGCGCAAAGATCGTCGCGACCAGCGCCGTCGACAAGCACCACGACACGTTTCGCTTCACCTGGGCGATGCGAGGCGCCGACGGCGGAACGATGATGGAGGGGATCGACTTCGGCGAGCTGGCGCCGGACGGGCGCATCAAGCGCATCGTGGGCTTCTTCGGCGCGCCGCCGGCCGCGCCGTAAGCACGGGCCCTTCGACCCGCACGTGTCGAGTCTTCAGATCCACCTACGTGATGGATCTCGCCTACCGACTCACTTCTATGAGCGGCAGCACCTCGTTCAGGCTACCGGAGCGGAAGCCGGCCAAATCGAGCGCGACGTACTTGTAGCCGAGCTGCTTGAGCCGCTCCACGATGCGCTCGCGCTGTTCGACCAGCGCCGCCATGTCGCTCGCCTCGACCTCGATGCGGGCGACGTCGTTGTGGTGGCGGACGCGCAGCTGGCGCAGACCGAGCGAGCGCAGGAAGGCTTCCGCGGCCTCGATCCGATCGAGCGCCTCGACCGTCACCGGCGTGCCGTACGGGATGCGCGACGACAGACAGGCCATGGCGGGCTTGTCCCAGGTCGGCAGGCCGCGCTCGCGCGAGAGCTGGCGGATCTCGTCCTTCGTGAGCCCGGCCTCGATGAGCGGGCTGCGCACGTTGTGCTCGGCCGCGGCGACGCGCCCCGGACGGTGATCGCCCAGGTCGTCCACGTTGCAGCCGTCCAGAACGAAGGCGTAGCCGCGCTCCTGCGCCATCGTCGCGAGCAGGCTGTAGAGCTCGGTCTTACAGTGGTAGCAGCGCTGCGGCGAGTTGTCGACGTAGCCGGGCCGGTCCATCTCCTGCGTATCGATCAGCTCGTGGGCAATACCGATCGCGCGGGCCAGCTCGCGGGCCTCTTCGACTTCGGACGCCGGGATGGACGGCGAGACGCCGGTAACGGCGAGCGCGCGACCGCCCAGCGCGTCGAATGCGGCGGCAGCGACGAAGGTGCTGTCGACGCCAGCCGAGAAGGCGACGATGGCGGAATTCATCCCGGCGAGGATGGCGCGGAGGCGCTCGAGTTTGGCTGCTGTCTCGGTCATGCTGAAGCTACGCCCTATCTTAGCACGGGCCTCCGAGGGGCGCTGATCCAGCTCTGGACAGCTTCGCCGCGCTCAGCCCAGGAGCGCCTTTGTAGTCAAGCGCTTCCTCCGGAAGGCCGATACGTATCTGGAGGTGTTCCCGCAGAGGCCCTATGGGGAAACAGTCCGCCAGTAGACTGTTCTTCGTTCTTGTCGCCACCACGCTGCTCGTCGTCACGACTGCGGGCGGCGTTGTGGTGCTTGTGCAGCTGCAAGGCATCCGTTCGCAGGCGGAACACGACTCAGCGAGCGTGGCAACCCGCACGATCGGCCCGCCGCTGGCGATCGAGGCATCGGGCGAGACGCCTGCTGACGTACGGTCGTTCCGCGAGCTGGCCGCGAGCTTAATCAGCCCGAGCATGCCCGCGCTCCAGCTATGGACGCCTCAGGGCGAGCTGCTAGCGTCCGCCGGCGACGCCCCGTCCGAAGGAGCAGACGGCGCGGCGATCGCGCAAGCGCTGCGCGGAGAGGGCGTGTCGCATCGCGCGGACGTCGCGGGGCACGAGCGGCTCATCAGCTATACCGCCCTCGATTCGGACAGTGTGCTGGAGATGCAGCTGGACTACGCGCCGATCGAGGCATCCGTGATCAAGATGCGCAACGACCTCGCGCTTGTGCTCGTCGTGGTCGGCTTCGCGCTCGCGTTCGTATTGCCGACGATCCTGTGGGCGGCGCTGCGCGGGCTGCGCCGGGAGTATAACCGGCTGCTCTATCTCTACCAGACGGGTCAGGCGATCCGCTCGACGCTCGATCTCACCGACGTGCTGGAACAGACCGCGTATGACGTCGCGGTCTTCACCAGGGCGGAGTTCGGCCTGGCGGTGGTGGTCGAGGAAACGACGAACGAGCTGGTCGTGACGGCGAGCTACGACGCCTCTGCTGGTACGCGCTCCCAGCACCACCGCGTGGTGGACGAGTGGCACCTGCGCCGGAGCGCCGTGACGGGTGAGACGGTGGTCGCGCGGGAAGACACGCTGCCGTATGCCGCGTTGCTCGGCTACGAACCAAAATTGAGCGGTCCGGTGCGGCTGGTCTGCGTGGCGGTGCGCGGCCGCGACCGGATCACGGCGCTGCTCATGATCGTGCGGCGAGCGCAGCTGGGGCCGTTCAGGCCGTCCGAGGTGCAGATGATGGAAGAGATGGCCGCTCAGGCGTCGATGACGGTGGAGCAGGCCGTGCTCTTCACAAAGCTGCGCAGCTACGCGCAGGAGATCGAAGCGGGCTACGATAGCACGCTGAAGGTGCTGAGCGCCGCGCTGGATACGAAAGACCAGGATACGCACGGCCACTCCGAGCGCGTCGCGCGGCTGACGGTGGCGCTGGCGCGAGAGATGAACGTGCCGAACGAGCGGCTCGTCGACATGGAGCGCGGCGCGCTGCTCCACGACGTGGGCAAGATCGGCGTGCCGGACGACGTGCTCCGCAAAAGCGCTAAGCTGGACGACCGCGAGTGGGAAGCGATGCAGAAACACCCGCTGCTGGCCGGCCTGATGGTCTCCAAAGTCGGCTTTCTGGAGGGGGCGCTGCCGATCATGCTCTACCACCACGAGCGCTACGACGGGACCGGCTACCCCTTCGGGCTGAAGGGCCGGGCGATCCCGCTGGAGGCGCGCATCTTCACCGTCGTCGACGCGTACGACGCGATGACGTCCGACCGGCCGTACCGCCAGGCGATGCCGCGGGCCGACGCGATGGAAGAGATCCGCAAAAACAGCGGCAGCCAGTTCGATCCCGATGTTGTGGAGGCGTTTGAGCACGTCATCAGCAGGCTGAGCCCTTCGATGGAACAGGCGGCCGCTTAAGAGCTCTTTGCGCTGCCGCGCGGGCCATGGAACGTGTTGTCTTACCCGCCCTCCCGCCCAGAGGAGTTCCCCTACCTGACACCTCATCTCAGGGGCGGTTGCTTGAGTAGTAGCCACAACTAAAAGGAATCAGCACGCCTTCGCTGTCCGCCTACCGTCCGCTGACGGCAACCTTGACCCCCGACCCGCGACGCCACCCCGTCCTTGGCCGCTGACCCTTAGCCCTTGTATCATGCCGCTGGGCCGCGACGATCTCGTGGCTAGATGGGACGGTGCATGGCTCCAGCTAACTCGTTTCCCGGCAACGTCGGGTTCTATGTAGCGCTCATCTCGTTCGGCTCGCTCTTCTTCTTCCTGGCGGGCGCGCGGGCGCTGGTGATCTTCCGCGGCCGCTTCGAGAACCGCCTCGGGTCGCCCAGGGACATCCTGGAGCGCATCGTCACGCTGCCGATACTGGTGGTCGGAACGTCGAGGGTAAACCGGCCCTACTACTGGTACGCCGCGATCCTGCACAGCTTCATCTACTGGGGCTTCCTGACGCTGCAGATCCGGACGCTGAACTTCCTGCTGGACGGCGCTTACCACGACGTTAGTCTGGAGAGCATCTTCGGCATCCTCTACGACGTCTACAAGCCGGTGATGGACATGTTCAACGTGCTGGTGATCGTCGGCGTAGGGATGGCGGCCGCACAGCGCGCCTTCGTGCGGCCGAAACGGCTGACGCTCAACTGGGACGCCTGGTTCATCCTGTTCTTGATCTGGTTCCTCATGGTCACGGACGTGCTGACGAACAGCTTCAAGATCGCCCTGGAGCGGGGCGACCACGACGCGTTCTCGTTCTTCGCGTTCGGGCTGGCCAACCTCTGGGACCGGATGGGCATCAGCACGGCGAGCCTGGAGGCGCTCCACACGAGCTGGTGGTACCTCCACCTGACGGACTTCCTGGTCTTCCTCGCTTACCTGCCGATCTCGAAGCACTCGCACATCCTGACGTCGCCGGTAAACGTGTTCTTCCGCAACCTCAGCCCGACCGGCGTGCTGAAGCCCATCCCGAACATGGAGGAGCGGGAAGTGTTCGGCGTGGGCAAGGTGACCGACTTCTCGTGGAAGCAGATGCTGGACTTCTACACCTGTACGGAGTGCGGCCGCTGCGAAGTGGCGTGCCCGGCGTCGAACACGGGGAAGGACTTGTCGCCGAAGAAGATCATGCACGACATGCGCTACGTCGTCGAGGCGGAGGCGAAACGTTCGCTCGGCTTCGTTAGCGAGCCGGCGAACCTGATCGAGTCGGTCAGCTTCAACTCGATCTGGGACTGCGTGAACTGCGGCGCCTGCCAGCAGGAGTGCCCGGTCTTCATCGAGCACGTCCCGGCGCTGATGGACATGCGCCGCTTCCTCGTCATGGACGAGGCGAACATGCCGGAGACCGCGGCGAGCACGCTGATGCAGCTCGAGCAGCGCGGCCACCCGTGGCGCGGCACCCCGTTGACGCGCTCGACGTGGATGGAGCAGATGGAGTTCCCGATCCCGCGCTTCGACGGCAAACAGGAGTACCTCTTCTGGGTGGGCTGCACGGGCGCGCTCGTCGAGCGCAACGTGAAGGTGACGCAGGCGCTGGCGCGGCTGCTGCACGAGGCGGGCGTGAGCTTCGGCTGCCTGGGCGAGGAGGAGACGTGCTCGGGCGACCCGGCGCGGCGGCTGGGGAACGAGTACCTCTACCAGATGCAGGCGACGCAGAACATCGAGACGTTCAACTCGAAGCAAGTGCAGAAGGTGGTCACCACCTGTCCGCACTGCTTCAACACGATGAAGAACGAGTACCCGCAGTTCAACGGGCTGTTCGAGGTCCAGCACCACAGCCAGGTGCTGGCCGACCTCATCGCGGCCGGCAAGCTCAAGGTCGAGCAGGAGATCGCGGAGAAGATCACGTACCACGACTCGTGCTTCCTGGGACGGCACAACAACGTGTACGAGCCGCCGCGCGACGTGATCCGCGCGATCCCGGGCGCGCAGCTCGAGGAGATCGCGGACCAGCAGGGGAATCCGGCCTGTCGCGAGCGCGGCTTCTGCTGCGGCGCGGGGGGCGCGCACATGTGGGTCGAGGAGACGAAGGGCGAACGCATCAACCACGCGCGCTGCGGCCAGGCGCAGGCTTGCGCAGCGAAGACCGGCTCCAAGATCGTCGCGATGAACTGCCCGTTCTGCATCCAGATGTTTGAGGACGGCATCCCGTCCGTCGAACGAGACGAAGCGCAACGCATGAAGAGCATGGACATCGCCGAGCTGCTGGAGCAGGCCGTCTTCGGTCAGCGCAACGGAGCGAAGGACGGCGCGGCGCCGCCTGGGGCCGTCGCGCAGGCGACAGCGGCGCCCGCAGACTGATGGCCGACGAACCGAGTTACAGTTCGAGCGAGCCGCCGCGACAAGTCCTGCTTGCGTTTTATGTTCTGCTGTTCATCGTGTTGATCGCAGTGCTCGTCATCGTCGGCGTCTACGGCACATAACGGCGCGTGACAATCGCGTGACACCTGCTCGATGGGCAGTCTTACGGATTGACAGGACGCCCGATCGCTCGTAGGATCTCCGTGACAACCGCATACCCCGCCTGCCGAATCCTCGAAAGAGGAACGGGGAAACCAACGTAGGGGTGAATGTCGCCGCCGGTTCGAAGCAAACGCGTTTCGGACTCAAAGGCGGAACTAGGCCAGCTCCTTCAGGCCGAACCCGACAGCTAACCTCGTAGGCATCTGGAGGAGGCGACGACCAGCGTGCACGCGGGACGAGGGTCGCGCCCTCGACGCGCGTTTCTTTACGCGAGACGCGGTCACGGTTTCCAGTCCGACAGGCGGAGTACCGACCAGGCAACTGTAGGGAGGTACTGCTGTGACATCTACCGCCACTACATTCGCAGTCAGCCAGCCGCCGTCCCGCCTCCTCGAGCAGGCTCCGTTGCGCGGCCTGCTGATCACGAGCGACTCCGCGCTCGCGCGGGCATTCCGCCGCGAGCTGAAGCGCGCCGGACGGATCGTCCCGCTGGAGGTCTATCCATCAGTCCAACAGGCGAGCGACAGCGCGGACGCCAGGTACGCCTGGGTCAGCGTCGATCTGGACGGCGCGATCGCGCCCTCGGAGGGCGTGCGCGTCGCGCGGCGCGCGTGGCCGGACGCGCTGATCGCGGTGCTGAGCTACTGGTGGAGCGAGCGCGAGCAGCTCGCGCGGGACCGAGCCGACCACGTGATCCACAAGCCGATCCGCGCGCCGGAGATCGAGGCGCTGTTCCAGTCGTTGAATGGCGGCCCGCTGCGACGTAACGGCGGGTTATCCGAAGGGCTTCGTTCCGTTCGTTGACGTCTCGTACTCGGGCCAGCCTTCACCGGAAGCGATCAACGGCACGAAGCGGCACTCGCCCAGGCGTTCCAGCGTGATCCCGCGGTCTGTCCTGGTGACGCGGACCACACGCTGCATGCTCCTGCTTCCCACGGGGACGACCAGCCGTCCGTCCATCGCGAGCTGATCGACCAGTGAGGGCGGTGGTTCGGGTGCGCCGGCCGCGACGATGATCGCGTCGTACGGCGCGTCCTCCGGCCAGCCGAGCTTCGGGCGGGCGACGTGCACGTGTACGCTCAGGTAGCTCAGCTCCTGCAATCGTTTGGCGGCATGCTCCGCGAGCCGCGGTATGCGTTCGACGCTGATCACTTCGCGCACGAGGAGCGAGAGCAGCGCGGCCTGATAGCCGGAGCCCGTACCGACTTCGAGGGCCTTCTCTCCGCCTCCGAGTGACAGCGCTTCGAGCATGAGCGCCACCATGAGGGGCTGCGAGATCGTCTGGCCCTCTCCAATGGGCAGCGCGCGGTCTTCGTAGGCGTACTGCTGAAGCTCGGGCGGCACGAAGCGCTCACGCGGGACCTGCGCGAACGCGGCGAGCAAACGCTCATCGCGGATCTCGCGGCGGAGCGAACGGACCAGCTGCTGTCGGGCCTGTTCGAAGTCCGTGACTAGCCGCCCGGCTGCACCTCACGTGCGATCCAGGAGTCTTCGACGTGCGTGTCCTCTTCGATCAGCATCAGCAGCTCCGAGCGCTGCGCCAGGACGTGATCGGTCTGGGCGGCGTGGTCGGCGTGTTGGTCAGACGCCCAGAGCGTGAGCCGTCCGACGCGCCCTTGGGAGTCGCCGCCCAGGATCTGGTAGCCGTGCAGGTAGCCCGGCTGCTTTGCGAAGAACGCCATGAGATCGTCTTCGATCCTGGCGACTTCGACTTCGTTACCGGCCTTCGGTTGCGCGAGCGAGAGCCTGACGTAGACGCGGGTATCCGCCATCATGGCACCTCCAGTGGCGCCATCTTAGCATCTGGCTCGTAGGGGCGCACCGCGGTGCGCTCAGCGACGGACGACCAGCGCCGGATCGGCGGCGAGCGCCCGCCACGCGGCGAACCCCAGCTCCCCAAGGACCACGTTGCCCTCGGAAGTCCGCCCGGTCCCCGGCCCTGTCCCGCCTTCACAGAACGCCGACATCACGAAATGCCCGCGCGTCCCGTGGAAGACCGCGCCAGAACAGCGCGCGCTCAAGAAGGAGCCGCCCTTCTCCGCCACCCAGTTCTGTTTGGGGTCTGGCAGCATGTTCAGCTCGCTCCAAGGGAGTAAGCGTGTCAGCTCGCCGCGACCGTCGAGCCGGCGCATGATGCGCAGCATGTCCTCCGACGCGTCTTCGGAGACCGCCTCGTGGCGCGCGATCAGCTCCAGCAGCCGCGCCATCTCGCCCGCCGTGCTCACAGCGTGGTTGCGGCCGTCACTCCAGTCTGTGCGTGGTTCACCCCAGCGGCAGAACAACGTCGTCTGCTCCAGCCCGTAGCGTCGCATCTGCGCGTTGATCGCATCGATGCCAACCAGGTCGACGCACATGTTGGTCGCGACGTTGTCCGAGATGATGATCATGAGCACCGCCGCATCGCGGACCGACATCTCGACGCCGGGCGTCATGCGCTGCAGCACGCCCGAGCCGAGCGTGCGGTGCTCCTCGCGAAACGTCGTGCGGTCAGCGAGCGCGAAGCGGCCGTCGTGCACGGCCTGGAAGAGCGAGACGAGCACCGGCACCTTGATCAGCGACGCCGCCGGCATCACGCCGTCCTCGTCGTGGCCGATGTGCCCGCCCGTAGCGAGATCGGTCAGCCGGTACGTCCACTTGCCGGTGTAGCGGCCGCCGATGGAGACGAGCTCGTCGTGGAGGGAGGAGAGGGCGGTCATGGCGCCGCTATTCTAGCGCACTAGTCAATCTCTACCGCGGCGGGCCGGCCAGCACGCGGGCGCGCAGCTCTGCGAAGTCCCCCGGCTCGCCGCCGCAGGAAGCGAGCCACCAGGTGAGGCCAGCCTCCGCGTACGCCGGCAGCGCGGCGCGCAGGTCGAAGCCGCCGGCCCAGGGCGGCGGGCCGCCCGTAACCACGTCGAACGGCGCGTCGCTGCCGTTTTGTTCGCGCACGTAGCGCACGATCTCAGCGACCTCGGCCGGCGTGAGCGTCCCGACCGTCTCGCCGATCTTGAGCGGCACGATGCCGTCGTAGCGGGCGGCCCGACGCATCGGCGCGCGGCGCGGCCACATGGCGGCGCACCAGATCGGGATGCGTGGCTGCTGCACGGGCTTCGGCAGGAACGTCGCGCCGTCGATGCGGTTGTACTTGCCGTGGTAGGAGAACGGCTCGCCGCGCCAGAGGCCGGTCACGACGTCGAGCGCTTCGTCGAGCTTCTGCGCGCGCACGCGGTCGTCCGGCTCCTCGCCGACCATCGCGAAGTCGGCGTCGGGCGGAAAGCCGAGGCCGACGCCGAGCGTGAGCCGGCCGTTCGACAGGTGATCGAGCGTCACGGTCTCGCGCGCGACCTTCCACGGGCGGCGGCGCGCGAGCGGCGAGATGAGCGTGCCGATGCGCATGCGCTCGGTCGCGAGCGCGACCGCGGTCAGCGTGATCCAGGGATCGGCGACCGGCTGGCTGATGCTCGCATCGTGGAGGACGTGGTCCCAGGTGAAGAAGCCGTCCCAGCCGGCGGCCTCGGCCTCGCGCGCGAGCTGCGCGACGGCGCGCACGTCGGCGAACTCGCCGAAGTTGGGAACGTTGACGGCGAATCGAAGGGGGTGTGCCACCTAACTACGCCGTCCGCCGGCGCTTTGGGGGTTTGCTCCGTGTCATGCTGCGCAACTCCCTATTCAGCCCTTCATGCGCCCACATGCGAAGCAACGTTTGATAGCCGACGCCTTTGGTCCTGGCGATTCGCTTCGCCGCCGCGATGACAGCCGGTT
>JBIOYF010000118.1:0-3579 GCA_044870035.1 Dehalococcoidia bacterium | reverse complement strand
CGGGTCCAGCTCGGGGTGGCTGAAGACGAGCGTGTCGCCCCCGGTCGGGCCGAAGTCACCGGGCGCGTCTTCGTGATGGCCGATCCAGAAGTCGACGCCGGCGTTTGTCGAGATGAGCACCGGCGCGTCGAGCTGGATGGCGTTTCGTACCGTCCAGGGCGCAACGATGAGCGCCATGCCGATGGCAACGCCCGCCAGGCTGCGCCCGATGGCCGGCCAGCGCACGCCGGAGCGTAGCCAGAATGGCACGAGCGCGAGCGGCAGCAGTAGCGCTTGGCCGCGCACGAGCGCCGCGAAGCCGAGTGTCGCTCCAGCAGCGAAGAGGAGAAGAACTCTTCGAGGTTCGAAGTTCGAAGTTCGACCTGATGGGAACGGTCGTTGGGCGTCCACGGTCAGAAGGTAGACGCCGAGCAGGGCAAAGAACGTGAACGTTACTTCGGAGAGCGTGACGCCGGTGAAGAAGATGAGGCTGGGCCAGAGCGCGACGATCGCGGCCGCGACGAGCGCCGTCGGGTGGTCCGCGAGGCGACGGCCGAGCAGGTAGACGAGCGCGACCGTGCCCGTGCCGAGGGAGACGTTGAGCAGCTGCGCGGCGATCACGTGCTCGCCGAAGACGACATAGAGCGTCGCGACGAGGAGCGAGTAGCCCGGCGGCCAGAAGGCCGTCGGGTCGCCGGTGAAATGAACATAACCAAGGCCGCCGGCGAGGGCGCGCGCCGTGAAGTCGTAGCGGTAGGCGTCGTCGTCGAACCGGGGCTGCCAGCGCGTGCCGAGCGCCCAGGCGAGCCGGAGGCCGAACGCAACGCTGAGGACGAGGGCGAGCTGGGCACGCGGGCTGGCCAAGGAGGCCGGGAGCCGGCGGAGGAGGCGCTGCAGGCCGTCGTGGGGCGTGTCAGGGCCCGCAGACGCCCGGACGGGCTCGGTGCGTGTGATGGGCGGCTCTCCTTGCCCCACCGGAGGCAGGATAGCGGACGGCGGGCGGAGGGGCGAAAGGGCTAGGTCAAGACCTGCCCCTACAGGATGGCGATGGGGTTGACCGGTGAGCCGGTACCGCCGTTAACGACGAGCGGCGCGATGACGAGCAGGAACTCCCAGCGGCCGAGCTCTGCGCAGGCGGCGGCGAGCTCCTCGAAGTTGGCGTTGTCCAGCAGCGGCAAGCCCATGTACGGGATCGCGATCGAGTGGATGGGCAGCGCCGGCGCGCCGTACGCTTCCTGGCCCGGCGCTTCCATCAGGTCCCAGCCGAGGAGCGCGGCGTTCGTCTCGTAGAGGAACTCCAGCGCGGAGGCGTGGACGCCGGGCGCGCGCCAGGGCGGCTCGAAGTCAGGGTTGGCCGCCCAGAACGCGGAGGCGCCGGCGCGAACGAGCACGGCGTCGCCGGAGCGCGGCGTGATGCCCTCGGTCGTGGCGATGTCCTGCAGCTCCCAGCCGTGCACCGGCTCATCGAGCGTGACGTAGTCGACGCCGCGATGGCGCGTGACGTCGTAGAGGACGCCGCGGGTGACGATGCCGCCGCGCCAGCGCTCGATCGAGTTGTTCTTCGCGCCCTGCTCGGTGACGTCGCTGGCCGGGCGGCCGTTGTAGAGCTGATGGTCTTCGCTGAAGATGTGGCAGAGCGCGTCGATGTGGGTGTTGATGAAGCCGTGGTAGGAGACGCCGATGTAGTCGCCGCAGCCGCCTGCGCCGACGTTCATGCGGTGATCGGCGGGCGTCGGGTTGCGCGCGCCGGTCGCCACGGCAGCCGTCGCGAGCGGGTTGGCGAGGGAAATGGTGCGGCCGTCACGCACCAGCGCGCTGGCGGTGCGTCGGGTCTCTTCCGCGATGTGGTTGAGCGTGCCGAGCTGGTCGTCCCCGCCCCAGCGGCTCCAGTTGCTGAAGCGCTGTTTGTAGGCCCGGTACTCATCGACGGTCGGCGGCGTGCGGTCAGCGAGCGACATGTCGGCCTCCTGCAACTCAAACGTGCTGCATGATAACATCGTCCATCGACCTTGCTGGGGCGAGCAGGCTCAGGATGGGCTAATGACACGGGGCGGGCACATTGGCCCGCCCCTACGGTGGCGTTTCGTTGCCTTATATTTACGCCAGCGCGGGCTCCTCGGCTTTGCCGAGGGCGACCTCGCCGTTCTGGACGTCGATCTGGACGCGGTCGCCCTCCTGGAAGCGGCCTTCGAGCAGCGCGTCGGAGAGACGGTCCTCGATCTCGTCCTGGATGACGCGGCGGAGCGGGCGGGCGCCGAAGAGGGGGTCGAAGCCCTTCTCGCCGATCCAGTCCTTGCAGGCGTCGGTCACTTCGAGCGTGACGCCTTTGAGCACGAGCTGCTTCTCGACCTCGGCGATTTGCAGCTCGACGATCTTGCGAATGTCTTCCTTGGCGAGCGAGTGGAAGACCACGGTGCTATCGATGCGGTTGATGAACTCCGGCCGGAAGACGCGCTTGAGCTCTTCCAGCACGCGGCCCTTCATCCGGTTGTACAGGTCCTCAGAGGTCTTGGACTCCTCCTTGTTGAGCTTGAAGCCCAGCGCCGACTCGCGGCGGATCAGGTCTGAGCCGACGTTGCTCGTCATCACGATGATGGTGTTGCGGAAGTCGACCTTGCGGCCCTTCGCGTCGGTCAGGTGACCGTCGTCGAAGATCTGGAGGAGCGTGTTGAACACGTCGGGGTGCGCCTTCTCGATCTCGTCGAGCAGGATCAGGCAGTAGGACTTGCGGCGCACGGCGTCGGTGAGCTGACCGCCGTCGTCGTAGCCGATGTAGCCGGGCGGCGCGCCGACCAGCCGGGAGACGTTGTGCTTCTCCATGAACTCCGACATATCGAGCCGGATCATGGACTCCTGGCTGCCGAACATGAACTCGGCGAGCATGCGCGGCAGGTACGTTTTGCCGACGCCGGTGGGGCCGAGGAACATGAACACGCCGATCGGCCGCTTCGGGTCCTTGAGACCGGCGCGGGAGCGGCGGACGGCCTTCGAGATGGCGGTGATCGCTTCGTCCTGACCGATCACCTTGGAGTGGAGCGCGTCCTCCATGTGGAGCAGGCGCGCCTGCTCTTCGCTGGCGATGCGCGCGACCGGGATGCCGGTCCACATGCTGACGACGTCCGCGATGTCTTCTTCCGTCACGACGGGCGGGCCGACTTCGTGACCGTCTTCGCCCAACTCACCCTCGAGCGTGGCGATGCGGTCCTGCAGCTTGACCTCGCGGTCGCGCAGGTCGGCTGCCAGCTCGTACTGCTGGGAGGAGATCGCCTGGTCCTTCTCGCGGCGCAGGCTCTCCAGGCCGTGCTGCGCCTCTTTGAGCGTGGGCGGCGTAGCGGAGCGCTTGATGCGCACGCGGGAGGACGCCTCGTCGACGAGGTCGATCGCCTTGTCGGGCAGGAAGCGGTCGGCAACGTAGCGGGCCGCCAGCTGGGCGGCAGCCTTGAGCGCTTCGTCGCTGATCGTCAGACGGTGGTGCTCTTCGTAGCGTTCCTTGATGCCGCGCAGGATCTCGATCGTCTCTTCGACCGACGGCTCCTCGACGAGGATGGGCTGGAGGCGCCGCTCGAGCGCGGCGTCCTTCTCGATGTACTTGCGGTAGTC
>JBIOYF010000117.1:0-5615 GCA_044870035.1 Dehalococcoidia bacterium | reverse complement strand
GCGTCCTTGTCGACGATGACGTGCGACATGAGACGGAAGCCTTCGTCGAGATCGATCAGCGCGACGGCGTACGGCGCGCGCGCGCGAAACACCGGGTGGCCGATCTGGCGGATGATGGTGAACGAATACACCGTGCCCTCGCCCTTCGATCGCTCCCAGCGCAGGTCCAAGCTCATGCAGTGGGGACAATGGCGTCGCGGGTAGAAGACCACGCCGCTACAAGTGTTGCAGACCTGGTAGCGCAGCTCGTGCTGCTTCGTCGCCTGCCAGAAGGGGCGCGTGTCCAGCTCCGCGAGGTTGGGCAGGGGGCGCGGCACGTCTGCCATGGCTAGCCGGCTCCCAGTATCACGGTGCCCGCGGCGTGACGGGTGCCCAATCGACCACCCAGCCCGCTCGCTACGGCGAGCTTGGCGCCGGCGACCTGGGACGTCGATTGTCCGCGCAGCTGGCGCGTCGCCTCGATGAGGAGGAAGATGCCGCGCATGCCGGGGTGGTTGCTCGAAAGCCCGCCGCCGTCGGTGTTGAGCGCCGGCTTCGCCTCCGCGTCGAAGCGCAGGCGGCCGCCCTGGACGAACGGGCCCCCTTCGCCCTTCTTGCAGAAGCCCAGGTCCTCCAGCACCGTCAGCACGGTGATCGTGAACGAATCGTAGAGCGTTGCGACATCGATCTCGCCCGGTCGTACGCCGGCCTCGGCGAAGGCCATCGGGCCGGAGCGCGCGGCGGCGCTGATCGTGATGTCGTCGCCGTTTTCGGGGTACTTGATTGCCTCACCGCCGCCCAGCACCCAGACCGGCGACTGCTTGCAGCCGCGCGCGACCTCAGGCGAGGCGATGACAACAGCGCCGCCGCCGTCCGAGATCATGCAGCACTCCAGCATGTGCAGCGGATCGGCGATGACGCGCGAGCTGAGTACGTCCTCGATCGTGATCTCGCCGACGCCTTTGAACTGTAGATCAGTCATGGCCTGGACGGCCTGGGGGTTGCGCGTGCCGTGTAACCGCGCAGCGACGCTGATCTCCGCGAGCTGTTCGCTCGTCGTGCCGTACTGGTACATGTGACGCTGCGCGACGAGCGCGTAGTCGCCGACGAGCGTCAGGCCCCAGGGCTCCTCCATGTTGACGACCGGGTGCGGGAAGCCCGCGGCGTAGCTGCGTCCGCTGGAGCCGAGCGCGATCCCGCCGCGCCGCAGCGTGGAGCCGTAGGTGAGTAGCGCCACGTTCGCTTTGCCGGACGCGATCGCGCGCTTCGCGTGCGAGGCCTGGAACTCGTACGAGGAACCCCCGGTCATCGTGGTATCCGTGATCCCCACGTGAATGCCGAGATACTCCGGCGTCGACGGGATGCCGGCGTGGACGGCGCCTTCCTCGCCGCACTCGTAGATCGCGTCGACGTCTTTGAGCGTCAGCCCGGCGTCCTCGAGGGCGCGGATGGCGCACTCCGCCTTGATGCGGAGCGACGTCACGTCGTCGCCGACTGCGCGCAGCGGATACTCGTAGATGCCGACGATGGCGGCGTCGCGTTGCTGTGCTGGCATAGCCTGTTGTGACCCACCCCTAGCCCCTCCCTAAAGGGAGGGGAACCTGGTGAACGGCCCTACATGGGCGATGACTAATGTATTAGACGTGGCTGGCGGAGACAACACCTGATTGGGGGCGGGCGACGCGGGAGGCGCGATGCGGGAAAGGGCGCTAGGTTCGCAGCACGCGCTCTGGACTGCCCGGGAACACGAGGTTGCCTGCCGTGTGCAGTGCGAGCGTCTGGATGGTCAGCGTCGGATTGTAGCCCGACGACGTGACGAAGACGCCGCCGTCGGCTGCGTACAGGTTGTCGAGGTCGTGGAACTTGCCGTTGCCGTCGCAGACGGACGTCGCGGGGTCGTCGCCCATGCGCAGCGTGCCCATGATGTGGCTCGAGGCGGGCGGCACGTCCATCGGCGCGATGAAGCCGAACTGCGCGCCTGCGGCCTCGAGGATATCGAGCAGCTTCGGACTATAGAAGTCGCGCGTGGCAACCTCCCACGGATGGCTCTCGTAGGTCACACGCGCGACGGGGAGGCCGTAGACGTCCCGGACGGCGGGGTCGAGATCGACGTAGTTCGAGAGCTGCGGCGCGTCTTCTGCCTGCATCGTCAGCCCCATCAGATGATCGCGCATCGGGCTCTGGCGCATCAGGTCCTTGAAGCGCGCGCCGCGCTGGCCGAGCGCCTCCGCGTAGATCTGCGACTCGACGATGATCTCCGTGGCGGCGCCCAGCTCGATGATGCCTCCGAGCGGGTGTTCTGCGTCGCCGGGCTTGCCGCGAAAGTCGCTGATGCCGTGCGTGAGCGCGCGGCCGCGGTGGCCGTGCAGTCGCTGCGGGAAGATGCCGACGGCGATCGTCTGCAGATGGAACATCAAGTTGCGCCCGACTTGGCCCGACGAGTTGCCTAGCCCCGGTCCGCCGGGGTCCGACAGGAGACACAGGCGCGCCGACTCGATCGCGCTGGCGGCGAGGACGAAGACGTCGGCTCGTGCGCTCTGGGGGTTGCCGGCGGCGTCGATGTACTCGACGCCGGCGATCGACGTCTTGCTGTCGTTTGGCACGAGCCGCGCGACGGTGCAGTTGTAGCGCACCTGGCAGTTGCCGGTGAGCAGCGCTGCGCGCAGCAGCGTCACCGCCGGTGAGCCTTTCGAGTTGTTCGGGCAGCCGTAGCCGGAACACGCCCCGCAGTCGACGCAGGGAGGACGGCCGCCGTACGGCCGCGAGTTGATCGCCATCGGGAACGGGAACGCGCTGTAGCCGGCCTTCTCCGCGCCCTCGGCTGCGAGCAGGCTGACGTACATCGGGACGCCGGGCGGCATCGGGTAGGGCCGGCTGCGTCGAGGCTGGAACGGATCGGCGCCGTCCTGTCCCTGCACGCCGACGAGCTGCTCGACCTCGCTGTAGAACGGCTCCAGCTCGTCGTAGCTGAGCGGCCAGTCGGCGAAGTTCGCGTTGGGCACGTCACCCAGGTCGGACGCGAGGTGGAAGTCCCAGTCCTGAAAGCGCGGATACTTCATGTCGGCGTGGACGGCGCCTCCGCCGACGGTCTTGGGAAGGCCCTGCACGCTGCCGGTGAATGTTCGCTCACCCATCGATTCGTTTGGGCGGAACGTGCGCGGCTCGGTCAGGGGGTCGGGCTTGATGAAGTTGCGCGCGCCGAACTTCAGTTCGTCGTTGCTCAAGAGCGGCACGGGTGGCGCAGCGGGATCGTCCAGCCCCTGGAAGTAGTTGTTGCCCGTCTCGAACACGAGGACTTTGCGGCCATTCGTCGCGAGCGTGTAGGCGACCGTCGAGCCACCGGCGCCGCTGCCGATGACGATCGCGTCGAACGACTCGAGATCGCTGTTGCCGAGGACGTTCGGCTCGCGCGAAGGCAGTCCCATCGCTAGAAGAAGCGCTTCCCGCCGGTGCCGGCCACGATCGCGCTCACCACTTCGAGCGCGACGTCATCGAAAGCTGCGAAGTCTTCGTCGAGGTTGGCGGTGGACATCGGATGATCGGGACGCTCGCGGTAGTCGCCGATCGACGCGTCGTAGATCGAGTAGCCGAGCGGCTGGCTGTCTCCTTCGAAGCTGTTCAGGCGCCAGCCGATCAGCTTACGGTTGCCGCCGTACTCCGGCGCCGCGTACATGCCCTCCAGCGTGTGCTCCAGAAGCAGGCCGGCGAAGTCCTGTGGCAGAGCGCTGATGACTTCGTCTTGCTGCTCACCACTAAGCGCGACGAACTGCGCGCCGTGCAGTTGCCGGCTCGTAGCATCCAACTGGTCGAGCCCCTCGCGGTAGTCGCGCCGCAAACCCTTCGTTGGGCCGAGGACGGCGTCGTTGAAGTCGCCGCCTTCGACGGTCTCGGAGCCGTAGATGCGCACACGCCACGCGAACTCCCGCGTGCGCGTGAGCGGCACGAAGCGCCGGAACTCGTTCGCTGGGAAGTCGGCGGACGGACGGCCGGTCGCGCTATCGGGGTACGGCTGGCGGCCGCTGAAGGGCCCGCCGGCGAAGATGCGCGGCGGGTCGTGCTCAAATGCGGTCAACAGCTGTTCGACGTAGTCGACAACGCCCGCCTCCACCGCGCCCGGCGTCGCGTCCGTCGGAATGATGCGCGAAGCGGCGGCGGCCAGCGTGTCGCGTTCGTGGGCGGTGAGGAACGCCGGTACCGCGGCTTCCTCGGCGCACGCCTCGAGGCTCAGCCCGGTGATGAGCAGCGCGCCGCCGGCAGCGCCGGCCTTCAGGAACTCGCGACGGCTCAGGCCCCGCTTCATGGCGAGCAGTATTGAGCGTCAAGGGTCAGGGGTCAAGGCCAGGGCGATGGAGGCTCCTTGACGCGGTGGCGCGCGCTGCACGTAGAATGCACTGTTTCGCATGGACCTGAGCCTGTCGCCGTCCGAGGAAGCGTTTCGTCAGGAGTTCGCCGCCTGGCTGCGCGCGAACCTGTCCGACGACTGGAGGCCGGCCGCGCTGCGCCCGCTGCCGGACGACCGGCGGCTCGAGCTGCGCAGGGCCTGGGAGCGCAAGCTGGGCGAGTCGGGCTGGCTCGGCGTCTCGTGGCCGAAGGAGTACGGCGGGCGCGGCGCGACGGCGATGGAGCACGTCATCTATCTCCAGGAGCTGTTCGAGGCGCGCGCGCCCGATCCGCTCAACACGCTCGGCCTCAACCTCGTTGGGCCGACGCTGATCGATCTCGGCACGGAGGAGCAGAAGCGCCGCTTTCTCGGCCCGATGCTGCGCGGCGACGCCGTCTGGTGCCAGGGCTTCAGCGAACCGAACGCCGGCTCCGACCTGGCCGGCTTGCAGACCCGCGCGGACCGCGACGGCGACGAGTGGGTGGTCAACGGCCAGAAGATATGGAGCTCCGGCGCCCAGTACTCCGACTGGTGCGCGCTACTGGCGCGGACCGACCAGGACGCGCCGAAGCATAAGGGCATCTCGTTCCTCCTCGTCGATATGAAGTCGCCGGGCATCAGCGTCCGCCCGATCAAGCAGATCTCCGGCGACGCTGAGTTCAACGAGATCTACTTCGACAACGTGCGCGTACCGCACGACAACGTCCTCGGCGAGGTGAACGGCGGCTGGCTCGTCGCGAACCGGCTGCTCGCCTACGAGCGCGGCGTGATTACGATGGAGATGACCGCCGGCTACCAGCGCCTCTGGGACGAGCTGCGCGACTACGCGCGCTCGACTCTTCGCGCCGGCCGCGCGCTCGTCGATGAGCCGCGCGTCCGCGAACGCCTTGCCGAGAGCTACGTCGATATCCAGCTGATGCGTCTCGCGAACCTGCGCTTGCTGACGCGCTACATGCGCGGCGACCCGCCCGGCGCCGAGACGTCGTATATGAAGCTGATGTGGGTGAATACGGAGCAGCGCCTCAACGACCTTGCGCTGTCGCTCGCCGGCCCCGATGGGCTCGCTATGCCGGGCAGCCCGCGCGCGATCGCCGGCGGCGAATGGATGCGTAGCTACTTCATGTCGCGCGCCGCGTCGATCTACGGCGGCACGCAGGACATCCAGCGCAACATCATTGCCGAGCGCATCTTCGGGCTGCCGAGAGGGTAGGGCGCGATCGACTTCGAGCTGAGCGAAGAGCAGGAGCTGCTGCGC
>JBIOYF010000116.1:0-3589 GCA_044870035.1 Dehalococcoidia bacterium | reverse complement strand
GTCAGTCCGCGTGTATGGGCGAGAGGGCAAAGAGCTGGTCGAAGGCAAGGCCCCAGGGCGGCCGGAGGAAGCCGAGCGCGCGCACGTCCTCGTACCAGAAGGCGAAGGGCGACGTGCGGTTGAACGTGCCGCCGCCCAGCACCTTGCAAACGCGCGCGAGCGTCGACTCGGCCAGCTCCGCGATGGCGGTCTTGCCGCGCAGCGCGCTCCAGCGCGGGTCGCGGTCGTCCTCGACGGCGCGGAGCATGCCCTGGTACGCCTGCTCGATCAGCCATGCCTCCAGCTCGGCCCGCGCCCACTCGACCTGCTCGTTAGGGCGCAGCGCGTCGTGGCGGGGCGCGAGCTGCCGGCGGGCGGTCTCGATCGCGCTCTCGACGATCCCGACGATGACGGCGGTGAATGAGCACGCCACGAACGGCCCGGCGGCCGCCGCCAGCCCGGCCAGGTTGCCCGGCCAGGCGCAGCGCGTGGCCGGGAAGTCCTCGAACTGCATGGCGTGACTTTGGGTCGCGGTCATGCCCTGCCCGTCCCACTCCGCGACGAGCCTGACGCCGGCCGAACCGTCCCAGGGAACGCCTCGCACGTCCATGAAGAACAGGTCGGGCTCCCTTTCGCCCTCGGGCAGCGCCGTCGTCATCATGTATGACGTGATGCCGGAGCCGCTGCCGAAGTGCTTCGCGCCGCTCAGCCGGTAGGCGCCATCGGCGCCGTCGCGGCGCGCGACGGCCTTTGTGCGGGCGATGTCGCCGCCGCTGCCCGGCTCCGAGGTGATCGTGCCCCACCAGGCGCCGTCGAGCGCCGTGCGCGCCAGCGACGCCCGCTGCCCGTCCCAGGCGGCCTGCTGCGCAGCGTCGACCTTCGGCGTGGCGAGCCAGAACGAAAGGACCGCGGGGTGCATTGAGCAAACCAGCGCGACCGACGGGTCGCCCTGGGCTAGCACGCGGAGAAGCTCGCAGATCGGGCGCGTCGAATCGCGCACGCTCGCCCAGAGGCCGCCCTGCGCGACGGGCACGCCGCTGAGGAGGAAACCGGCCTCGGCGAGCTGCTGGAAGTCGGCCGGGTCGAGGTGGCGCCGGAGCTGACGCTCCTTGCGGCCGGCCGCGAAGCGATCGGAGACCTGGCGGACGTTATCGAGGACGGTCTGGGAATCCATGCGACCTATGCTACCCCGGCTACCCCAGCTCCGCCAGAGCGCGCTGCAGTCCCTCGATTCGCGTCTGGGCGGCGGCGCGGCGCTCTTCCTCTGCGGCGACAACGTCGCGCGGCGCTTTCGAGCGGAACTGCTCGTTCGAGAGCTTTGCGTCCAGCCGCGCGAGATACTGCTCGGCCTCGGTGATCTCTTTCGCGAGCCGCGCGCGCTCCGCGGCTACGTCGAGCAGGCCCGCCAGCGGAACGATCACCTGAGCATGCGGGAGTACCGCCGTGGCTACGCTTTCCGTCGGCGCGCCGGCCGCGTTCTGCACGACGTGCAGCTCTACGCGTGCCAGCGCTTCGATGTGCGCCGTCGCGACGAGATCGGCGTCAGCCGTGACGACATACGCCTCGATCTTACGCGCCGGCTCGACGTTCTTCTCCGAGCGGATGTTGCGGATCGCGCGCACGATCTCGATCGTGTCTTCGATCTGCCGCTCCGCGCCGTCGTCGCGCCACAACGCGTCGGACTGCGGGAACGGCGCCACGATCAGCGCGTCCGGGAATCGCGCTTCGACAGGCTCAGCGTCCGAGAGAAAGGGCCGGAGGCGCTGCCACAGCTCCTCCGTCACGTATGGCATGTAGGGATGCAGGAGCCGCAAGCCGGTCTCGAGGACGTGGACGAGGACGGGTCGGGGATCGGGGGTCGAGGGTCGAGGGCCTCCCCCCTCCTTGGCGCCGTCTGCGCGAAGCCGCACTTTCGCCATCTCCACGTACCAGTCGCAGTACTCGCTCCAGAGGAAGTCGTACAGGCGATGACCGGCCTCGTTGAGCTGGAAGTCGTTCATCAGCTGATCGACTTCCGCCGTCACGCGATCGAGCCTCGACAGGATCCAGCGGTCCTCGACCGGCAGCGATGCGCGGTCGGCGAGCGCCGGCGGCGCGTAACGTGCGGGTCGAGGGTCGAGGGTCGACGGTCGAGATCCCTCCCTTCCTCCATCGAGCTGCATGATCACGAAGCGCGCGGCGTTCCAGAGCTTGTTCGCGAAGTTGCGCCCGGCCTCCACCTTCTCTTCGCGCAGGCGCTGGTCCTGGCCGGTGCCTCCGCCGGTGATCAGAGTGAACCGCAGCGCGTCGGTCCCGTAGTCGTCCGTGAGCACAAGCGGATCGCAGACGTTGCCCTTCGTCTTGCTCATCTTCGCGCCGTGCTCGTCACGCACCATGCCGTGCAGATAGACGAACTTGAACGGGACGCGCTCTTCGACGCGATCGCGCAAACCCTCCATGCAGAAGAGGCCCAGCATGATCATGCGCGCGACCCAGAAGAAGATGATCTCATAGCCCGTCTCCATCACCGTGGTGGGGTAGAAACGGCGCAGGTCCTCGCTGTCGTCCGGCCAGCCGAGCGTCGAGCAGGGCCAGAGCGCCGATGAGAACCAGGTATCGAGCGTATCCTCGTCCTGCTTGAGATCGGTGCTCTCGCACTTGTCGCAGTGCGACGGCGTCTCGACGTCCGGCGGCGGCACGATGTGCGCGCCGCAGCTCTGGCAGTACCAGACCGGGATCTGGTGACCCCACCAGAGCTGGCGGCTGATGCACCAGTCGCGGATGTTCTCCATCCAGTTGGTGTACGTCTTGGTGAAGCGCGGCGGCAGGAACTGCACCAGCCCGTCGTTCACGACTTGCAACGCCTCGCCGGCGAGCGAACGGCCGGACGCATACTCCTTGTTGACGGCGACGAACCACTGCTCGCTGATCAGCGGCTCGACGATCTCGTCGCAGCGGTCACAGTGGCCGACGGCGTGCCGGTAGGGCTCGGTCTTCACCAGGTAGCCCTGCTGATCGAGATCGCGGACGATCGCGTCGCGGCAGACGAAGCGCTCCATACCGGCGTAGGGCCCTGCTTCGTCGTTCATCGTGCCATCGAGGTTGATCGCCGTGACGGTCGGCAGGTTGTGGCGCTGGCCGATCTCGAAGTCGAGCAGATCGTGGCCGGGCGTGACTTTCAGCGCGCCCGAGCCGAACTCCTTCTCGATCGCTTCGTCGCCGACGATGATCAGCTCGCGCCCGATGATCGGCAACCGCGCGTTCGTGCCGATCAGGTGCTTGTAGCGCTCATCCTCCGGATGCACCGCGATCGCCGTGTCCGCGACGATCGTCTCGGGGCGCGTCGTCGCGATCGTGATGTACGTGCCCGTCTCAGCGCCGTTCGCGTCGATGAGCGGGTAGCGGACGTGCCAGAGGAAGCCGTCCTCCTCCTGGTGGTCGACTTCGAGGTCGGAGAGCGCCGTGCGATCGCGCGGGCACCAGTTGATCATGCGCTCGCCGCGGTAGATGAGGCCGCGGCTGTACAGCTGGTAGAAGACCGTGCGGACCGCGCGCTTCGGGCCGGGGTCCATCGTGAACGTCTCGCGCGACCAGTCCGCGGACGCGCCGAGCCGCTTGTGCTGGTCGAAGA
>JBIOYF010000115.1:0-4534 GCA_044870035.1 Dehalococcoidia bacterium | reverse complement strand
CAGCGTGCGGACGCTGAGGCGCACTTCGTCATCGCCGGGGAATTCGCGCAGCGTTTCCAGGAGGCGCGTGAGGCGATCGCGGTCGGCGTCTTCGTCCTCCGACTCGCGCAGCTCGACGCGCAGCGTTCGTGTCGCCGTCGCGACGCGGCCTGCGACAGGCTCAGGCTGTCGCTTCGCGGGAACTGCGGGTCTGACGGCGGCGCGAGGCGCGGCCGTCGGAGCCGGATTCGGAGCGCCGTTCGGGACAGATGCGGATGCAGGTCGAGGTTGCGCCGCCAGCTCCGGCGGAACCGGCGCGACCGGGGGTAATCCGTTATCGAGCTTCGAGCCTCCAGCTTCGAGGTTCTGGCGACGGCCGTTCGCCCCTTCGCCGCTTCCCGCCCAGGCCGGCGGCACGAAGCCCGCAGGCGTGCCGTCGGCGAGCTGGTACAGCTCGACCTGCAGGACGGCGATCTGGACGCGACCGTTACGCTCGCGCGCGCGCACCTGCAGCAGCAGGATGTTGCTTTCCAGCCACAGCTCTTGCGTGCGCTCGAACAGCTCTGGCCAGACGGTCACCTCGACGACGCCCGACAGGTCCTCGATCTGTGCGGCGCAGAAGGCGCGGCTGTCCCGCGTGTAGAGGCGTCGCGTGTTGCCCACCATGCCCGCGATCACAACGTCGCGGCCCTGGGCCGGCAGCGCGGGGACCGGCGGCACTCCGGCGTCTTCGTCGTCGCCGGCGGCCTGCGAAGGCGTATCGACGAGCTCGCTCGCCAGCGCCGAGACGTGCGTCGACAGCACGCCCGCGGCCGCCGAGAACGGGTGCTCCGACACGTAGACGCCGAGCAGCTCCTTCTCCCAGGCCAGCTCCTCCGCGCGCGGCACCGGCGCGGGCTCCAGCTCGAGCGCCGGCATCGGCGTCGAGACCTGGTCGCCGAACAGGTCGAACATCGTCGCCTGCCCGGACTCGCGCAGGCGCGCCTCGCGCTGCGCCAGCGAGACGAGGCGGTCGAGGTTCGTCAGCAGCGTCCCGCGGTCGCCGAACGCGGCCAGCGCGCCCGACTTGGCCAGGCTTTCCAGCGCGCGCTTGTTGATCGACTTGAGGTTGACGCGCCGGCAGAAGTCTTCGACCGAGGCGTACGCGCCGCTCTGCTCTCGTTCTTCGACGATGCTCTCGGCCGCTGCAGAGCCGACGTTCTTGATCTGCTGCAGCCCGAAGCGGATCGCCTCCGCGCCGCCCTCAGTCGCCTCGAGCACGAAGTTGGCGCGGCTCAAATTGATGTCCGGCGCCAGCACGGCGATGCCCAGCTTGGTACACTCCGCCACGGCCGCCGCGATGCGCGCGTGCGCGCCGGCGGGGTGGCTGCCCGCGTGCATCAGCACCGCCGTCAGGTATTCTCCCGCGTAGTGCGCTTTCAGGTACGCCGTTTGATAGGCGATCGTCGCGTAGCAGACGGCGTGCGCCTTGTTGAACGCGTAGCCGGCGAAGGGCAGGATCAGCTCGAAGATCTCCTGGGCCTCGTCGTCTGAGTAACCCTTCTTCTTCGCGCCCTTGACGAAGTTGTCGCGTTCGGCGCGCATCACGGTGGGATTCTTCTTGCCCATCGCCTTGCGCATCACGTCCGCTTCGCCCAGGCTGTAGCCCGCGAACTTCTGCGCGATGTGGAGCACCTGGTCCTGCGTCGTGATCACGCCGTACGTTTCGTCCAGGATCTCGGCCAGGTCGGGATGTGGATAGGCGATCTTCTGCCGGCCGTGCTTCGCGGCGCAGAACGTCGGGATGTGCTGCATCGGCCCGGGACGGTAGAGCGCGACCATCGCGGTCAGGTCGGCGATGCTCTCCGGGCGGAGCTCCTGGACGTAGCGGCGCATGCCTGCCGACTCGAGCTGGAAGACGCCGAACGTCTCGCCGCGCGCCAGCATATCGTACGTCGTCGCGTCGCCTTCGGGCAGATTACGCAGGTCGATGTCGACACCGCGCGACTCCTTGATGAGCTTCGTGGCGTGCCCCAGGATGGTGAGATTGACCAGCCCCAGGATGTCCAGCTTGAGCAGGCCGATCTTGGCCACCTGCGCCATGGCGAACTGCGTCGTGGGCATCGCCGTCGAGCTCTCGTTCTCGGCGGCGCGCGGCGGCCGCTGGAGCGACACGTGCTCGACGAGCGGCTCCTTCGAGATGACGATGCCGGCGGCGTGCGTGCTCGCGTGCCGCGCGATGCCTTCCAGCCGCCGCGCCGTATCGACGAGCTTCGTCACCTGCGCATCGGCCTCGTAGATCGATCGGAGGTCAGGGCTCGCCTCCAGTGCGCGGTCGATGGTCATGTTCAGCATCGCCGGTACGACGCGCGCGACGCGGTCCGCCTCCGCGTAGGTCATGCCGAGCGCGCGGCCGGTGTCCCGGATCGCGGCCTTCGCGCCCAGCGTCCCGAACGTGATGATCTGGGCGACGTGGTCGTGGCCGTACTTCTCGGCGGCGTACCGGAAGATCTCATCGCGCCGGTCGTCCGCGAAGTCGAGGTCGACGTCGGGCATCTCATGCCGCTCGATGTTGAGGAAGCGCTCGAAGACGAGGCTGTGCGCCAGCGGGTCGACGTCCGTGATCTCCAGACAGTAGAGGATCAAGCTGGCGGCGGCGGAGCCGCGCACACCCATCGCGATGCCGTTGCGCCGCGCGAACTGGGCGAAGTCGTAGACGACGAGGATGTAGTTCGCGAAGCCGGTCTCACGGACGACCTTCAGTTCGTATTCGAGGCGGCGGCGCACGTCGGCGGGGATGTGCGCGTAGCGCTTCTCCAGCCCGGCCCCGCAGAGGTTCGAGAGGTGCTCATCCGGCGTGAGGCCGGCGGGCAGATCGACGTCGGGCAGGTGGAGGCGTCCGAACTCCAGCTTGAGGTCGCAGGCGTCCGCGACGAGCTGCGTGTTGTCGATCGCCTCCGGCAGCTCGGCGAAGCGCGCGCGCAGCTCGGCCTCGGACTGCACGTAGTAGAACGGGCCGTTCATGCGCATGCGCTTCTCGTCCAGTACGGACGCGTTCGTGCCGATGCAGAGCAGCACGTCGTGGTCGGGCGCGTCGTCCGGGTAGACGTAATGGCTATCGACGGTCGCGACGACCGGGATGTCCAGCTCGCGCGACAGCTCGACGAGCTGTTTGTTGACGGCCGTCACCTCAGGCAGGCCGTTCTCCTGCAGCTCGAAGTAATAGCTGTCGAACACGTCGCGGCTCCAGCGCGCCAGCGCGACGGCGTCGTCACGCCGGCCGTCCATCAGCAGCCGGTGCAGCTCACTCGAGTTGCAGCCGGAGAGCGCGATGATGCCGGCGCCGTGCGCCTCGAACAGCTCGCGGTCCATACGTGGCTTGTAGTAGTAGCCTTCCAGGTTCGCCTTCGTGACGAGCGCGAGCAGGTTGCGATAACCCTGCTTGTCGCGCGCCAGCAGCGTCAGGTGGTAGGGCGACTTCTCGTTCGGGTCCCTCGACTTGCGGCTGCCCTTGGCGACGTACGCCTCGACGCCGATGATCGGCTTGATGCCGCGCTTGTGCGCCTCCTCGTAGAAGTCGATCGCGCCGTAGATCGCGCCGTGGTCCGTGATCGCGCACGACTCCTGCCCCAGCTCTTTTACTCGGTCGAGGAGCTGCGGAATGCGCGAAAGCCCGTCGAGCAGACTGAACTCGGTGTGTAGGTGTAGATGCGTAAACATGTAAACCTAATGGGGACGGCACGACTATTATAGCAGCACTCGCCTCGAAGAGGTGCAGGGCTTATGTTGAATCTGCCGGCCCGTTGTCATCCCGAGCCCTTCCGCGGAAGGGCGATGAATCTGATGGCCCCGCAGCCCCCAAAGCGACGCGTCGCCAATGCGGGACGACTGGCGTGCGCCGCCGGCCGCTTGACGGCGAGGCCGCTCTCCTATTACTATTAGTAAGCTACAGTACTTTCTACAGTTAGGAGCCCGCCATGCCCATCGCCACCACCAAGCTCGGCCACATTGTCCTGCGAGTGCGTGACCTCGAGCGCTCGAAACGCTTCTATACCGACGTCCTGGGCCTGCGATCGACCGGCGAGGTCCCCGGCGTCATGGCGTTCTTCTCCACCCAGGCGAACTCCGATTCGCACGACCTCGCTCTGATGCGACTCGGGCCGGACGCTCCGGACGCCGACCCGAATCGAGTCGGCCTCTACCACTTCGCCTACCAGGTCGCGAGCGAGGAGGCGCTGGCCGCCGCCTATCAGACCCTCCGTGAGGCGGGCGTGCCCATCGTGGGAACTGGCGACCACGGCGTCTCGAAGGGTATCTACATCCTCGACCCGGACGGCATCGAGATCGAGATCACCTACGAGCTTCCCCGGGAGCAGTGGCCGAAGGGCGGCAACGCTTTCGCCGGCACCAAGCCGCTCGTCTTCTCGTAGGCTGCTGGCGCCGTTTGCCCCGAAGGGCCCGAATCTGAGCATTCAGTTCACGGTTCGCAATTGCAAACCGATACTTCTAGTGCCACCTCTACCGGAGGTGGCAGGCTCACGAGGAGAGTTGGCCGACCGCAGGAAGCCGTCGCGAG
>JBIOYF010000114.1:0-4213 GCA_044870035.1 Dehalococcoidia bacterium | reverse complement strand
ATGGACATGTGCAGCATGGCCGACATCCGGATCGCGTCGGAGCAGGCGCGCTTCTCGATGGGCTACGTGAAGGTCGGGCTGGTGCCGGGCGATGGCGGCTGCTACTACCTGCCGAAGATCGTCGGGCTGGCGAAAGCGCTGGAGCTGATCTGGACGGGCGACTTCGTCGACGCGCAGGAGGCGCTGCGCATCGGCTACGTCACGAGCGTGGTGCCGGCGGACGAGCTGCTGGCGGCGGCGCGAGCGCTGGCGGAGCGCATCGCGGCGGGGCCGGCGGTCGCGGTGCAGCTCGCGAAGCGGCTGGTCTATCGCGGGCAGACGCAGGACGTGTACGAGGCGTTGGAGTCGGCCGGGCAGGCGATGGCGATCGTGCAATCGACGGAAGACGCGCGCGAGGGGCCGCGGGCGTTCGCGGAGAAGCGCGAGCCGCAGTTCCGGGGACGGTAGCGTTACCGGGCGTACGTGCCGGTCAGCGAGGTTTGGTCCAGGATGTGGCCCTGCATTGCTTCGATCAGCTCGGCCTTGCCGTTCGTCAGAGTGTTAATCGTGATATCCGTGTCTAACGCGTAGAGCTCGAAGACGTAATGGTGCTCGCCCGAAGGTGGGCAGGGACCGAAATAGCCGGGAGAGTCTTGGCTCGTCAGAGCCTCCTGACCGCCCATGGGCACCGTCCCGCTGGGCGTGTCGGTAGAGGTCGGGGGGATGTCCCACACGACCCAGTGGACAAAGTTGGCGCCGGGGCCATCGATGTCGGTCACGGTAAGCGCGAGCGACACAACGTTCTTCGGCGCACCGGAGATAGTCAGCGGTGGGATTGCGTCGGCGCCATCGCAGGTGTACTCCGGTGGAATCGCCTCGTTGTCCCTGAACGCGCTGCTCGTCAACCGCAGGGAGCCGGGTGCGACCGGCGCGCCATCCGCCGTAGCGGCCGGGGTGAGGAGCGGCGTGTCGGTCGCTCTATCCACCGGCGTGCCGGCCAGCGTCGCCGGCCCGGTAGGCGATGCGCCTTTGTTGTCATCGCCAGCGCAGGCGACGAGGCCAAGCATAAGCAACGACGCGACCATGACGGCGGCGAATCGGAGCATGGGCTCCCTTCCGCTGGCAGCCTAGCAAGTCCGCGAGGGGCCGCGCGCGTTCGCGGAGAAGCGCGAGCCGCAGTTCCGGGGACGGTAGATACATCACCGCGGGCTGAGGTCCGCGGCTTCGTTCAGCATTTGCATCGCGGCTTCTCTACCGCTGGTAGATCCCGGTCAGCTCGGCCTGCGAGAGGACGTGGCCCTGCATGGCGGCGAGCAGCTCGGCCTTGCCGGAGGTGGCGGGGGCGAGCGCCAGCACTTCGTCGAGCGCGTAGAGCTCGAAGACGTAGCGGTGCTCGCCGGCGGGCGGGCATGGCCCGAAGTAGCCCGGCGCGCCCCGACCGGTCTGGCCCTCGACGCCGCCCTGCGGCACGGTGGCGGCCGGCACCTCGGTGATCGTCGGGTCGATGTTCCAGATAGTCCAGTGGACGAAGTCGCCGCCGGGGCCGTCGATGTCCGTAGCGGTGAGCGCCAGCGAGGCGGTGTCCGCCGGGACGCCGGCGATCGAGAGCGGCGGGCTGATGTTGTCGCCGTCGCAGGTGTAGTTCGTCGGGATCTCGCCGTTGTCGGCGAAGTCGCTGCTGGTGAGCTGAAGCGAGCCCGTCGCGTCGGGGGGCGTGAGCTCGGCGGTGGCGGTCGTTTCGAGAGCCGGCTGCGTGGTGGTAGCGGCGGGCGTGTCGGTGGCCGGTGAACCGTAGTTGCTATCGCCGCCGCACGCGACGGAGAGGGCAATAACGGCTACTGTGGCAAGCAAACTGGACAGCGAGCGAGGACCAGCGCGCATTAGCAGTACTCCTTTGGGTCAGCGCTTCCAACAGGGTAGCAAAGCGCCCAGGCTGAAGGGCCGGGCTACCGAATCCCTATTGCCGCCCAGGCTGAATGCCTCGGCCACCGAAACTCGGCAAGGGCGCATCAAGATGCGCCCCTACGGAGCCATACGAGCGGCGAGCTCGGCGGCGGCAGCGCGCGGGTCGTCCGCGGCGCAGACGGCGCTGATCACGGCGACGGCGTCGGCGCCGGCGGCGATGACTTCGTCGATGTTCGAGGAGTTGATGCCGCCGATGGCGACGACGGGCACGCGCCGCCCTGAGCTTGCCGAAGGGTCGACGGCCGACTTCACCTCCCGGACGCGCTCGACGCTGGCGGCGCGCGTCCGTTCGGGGTCCTTTGAGGCCGTGGGGAAGACGCTGCCGATCGCGACGTAGGAGGCGCCCTGCTCGACGGCCCGGCGCGCCTCATCTGCGTTGTTGGTCGACGCGCCGATGAGGAAGCCCGCGGGCACGAGCGGCCGCGCCGCGTCGACGGGCAGGTCGCGCGGGCCGAGGTGGACGCCGTCCGCCCCGACGGCGAGCGCCAGATCGACGTGGTCATTCACGATGAAGAGCGCTTCGTGCTGCGCGCAGAGCGCCCGGATGGCGCGGGCGTCCGCGAGCTGGTCGCCCTTCTCGCGCCGCTTGTCGCGCCACTGGACGACGCTCGCGCCGCCCTCGAGCGCCAGGCGCGCCACGTCGACAGCGGCGCGGCCAGCGCAGGCGTCCGGATCGATGATGACGTAGAGACCTCGGACGGGCTTCGGCATTGCAGGCACATTGTACGGACTCCTGCTTCCCGGCTCTCGCCTCTCCATCCAGCTATCATGTCGCCATGCGCCCGCAGCATCTCGCCGTGCTGGTCGCGCTCAGCGTTATCTGGGGCTCCGCGTTCATGCTCGTCAAGGTCGTCCTAGAGGAGGTCGACCCGCTAACGCTGGTGGCCGGGCGTCTCGTCGGCGGGTTCGTCGTTCTCGCCGCGGTGCTGCTCGTGACCGGACGCCGGCTGCCGATGACCCGGGAGGCCTGGCTCGTGTGCATCGCGCTCGGGTTGGGGAACAACGTCTGGCCGTTCGTCCTGCTGACGTGGGGCCAGGAGCGCATCGAGAGCAGCCTGGCCGCGATCCTGACGTCGAGCATGGCGCTCTCGACGGCGCTGCTGGCGCACTTCTGGATCAGGGAGCGCCTGACGCTCGACCGAACGCTCGGGCTGCTGGTGGGCTTCGCGGGCGTGTTCGTCCTGATCGGCGGGAGCCTGAGCGACATCACCGACTCGAGCACGCTGGGGCAGATCGCGGTGCTGGCGGGAGTGCTCGGCTACTCGTTCGGGACGGTGCTCGCGCGGCGCTACCTGCAGGACGCGGACGGCGTCGCGACGGCCACAGGACAGACGCTGGTGGCGTCGCTTGTTATGGTGCCGGTTGCGCTGGGAGTCAACCGGCCGTTCCAGCTCGACCTGTCGCTGAAGATAGTCGCAGCGTGGGTGGCACTGGGCGTGCTCTCGAGCGGTCTGGCGTACATCCTCTACTTCTGGCTCGTGCGCCAGGTCACGGCGACACAGGCCTCGATGGTGGGCTACCTGATCCCGATCACGGCGGTCTTCGTGGGAGCGCTGGTGCTGGACGAGCGGCTAAGCCTGAACAGCTTCATCGGGCTGGCGGTCATCCTGGCCGGGGTCTGGATTGTGAACGGCGGCTGGCGCTGGCCGGGCCTGTCAAGGATAAGGAACGGATAAGCGGATAGGCGGTCCGCAGGTTGACGGGAGTTGTGCGCTCGCTGCGCCGAGTCCACCCTCACCCCGGCTACCGTCTCCCCTGTCCCGCCAGCGGGAGAGGGGATCAAGGACGGCGGACTTCCGAGGTGATCGATCCGCGGGTTGAAACCCGCGGCTTGGGCAACAGGCTCCGACTAAGGCGGACAAGTGCCGCCTGTCCCGCGACGAAGAGCTGGCGCGTTCAGGCAGAAGCGGACGGAGCTAAGGCTTCGTCCCTACTTCCGAAAACCGCGCCGGCTCGAACGGGACGAGCGCATCCGTCTTGCCGTCGAGCAGCGCGGCGGCGAGGAGCTCGCCCGTGATCGGGGCGAGGAGGATGCCATTGCGGAAGTGGCCCGTCGCGATCGTGACGTTGTCCCAGCCGGGGAGCGCACCCATGATCGGCAGGCCGTCGGGCGAGCCGGGGCGCAGGCCGGCCCACGTGAAGTGCTCGCGGGCCTGGCGGAGCTGGGGCACCAGCTCGAAGGCGCCGCGCCGGACGAAGTCGAGGCCGCGCTTCGTCGTGCGGATGCGGAAGCCGGCCCGCTCGACGGTGGAGCCGGCGAAGATGAGGC
>JBIOYF010000113.1:0-3225 GCA_044870035.1 Dehalococcoidia bacterium | reverse complement strand
ATGCCACGGCCGGAGCCCGTAATGACGGCGACCTTGCCTTCGAGCGCGCCCATCAGGCTAGTACGTCTTAGCTTCCGTTTCCCCCAGGTAGGCGAACTCCGGCTGTCCGGACACGCCCGCACGGCTCATCGCTTCGCGCAGGCTTGTGTCCCCGGCGTACGCCTTCGCCTGCTCGACCGTGGAGAACTCGATGCTTATCGCCACGTCGTTCCCGTCGTCGGCCGAGCGGTAGATCCAGTGGCGCTTGCCGCCGTGCTGCTTCCGGCTCGGCTCGCGTTCGTCGAAGACGGACTTCCACTTGGCGTAGTCCGCCACGCGGACTCGGATGAGCAGTAGCATGTCAGGCTCCTTCCCCTCGCTTCAGCGGAGACGCCTACGATCGGGAGGGCAGCGTCACGACGGCGACGCCCGGGCTGGTCTTCTGACCCTTCGGGTTCTCCGTCCAGACGTCCAGCTCGATGAAGTTCTGCTCGCCTTCCTGGTACTTCTTCGTGATCACGCCGTGACAGACGATGTCCTGCTTCGGCTCGTCCATCCCGCGGTACTGGCAGCCGAACTTCTTGACCTGACCCTCGTCTCCGGCCCAGTCGTGCAGCAGCTGGCCGAGGAACGCGTGCTTCAACGCGCCGTGGACGATCAGTCCGTTCAGGCCGGTCTCCTTTGCGAAGTCCTTATCGTAGTGGATCTGGTAGAAGTCGCCCGATGCCGCCGCCCACATGACGAGCTGCTGCGTCGAGCAGTTCTTCTTGAGCGTTGGGATCTCTTCGCCTTCGCTCACGTCTTCGAAATACACCTGCTTTGCCATCGTCCGTCTCCCTTAGTACTGAATGACCGTGCCGCGTTCGACGGCGACGATCTCACCCTGCTGGTTGCGGAACGTCGTCTCTCGATTCGTGATCAGCATCGGTCCCATGCTGCCGGATCGCTCGTTGAAGCCGGTGATCTTGTTGCGCGCTTCCAGGACGTCGCCCGCGCAGACCGTGCCGTAGTATTCCAGCTCCGTGCCGCCGTTCAGCACCCGCTTATACGGAATGTTGAACCCCAGGCCGGGCCGAGCCTGACCGGCGGCGCCGGGGCTCGGCGCGAACGTACGCGTGCCGAGGAAGCCCGGCGGCGCCACGATGCTCCGGTAGCCCTTCGACTTCGCGTAGGCCTCGTGGTAGAAGATCAGGTCGGTATGGCCGACGGCCCGCGCGAACATGCGGCAGCCGGTCTTGTCGACCTCGAGCGTCGACGGTTCGCCTTCTTTGCCGATGGCGGCGCGCATCTCGTCCGTGATGACGGACTGCACTTCTTGCTGGGTCATTCGCACCTCCTCAGGCCAGCTGGAACACCAGATGATAGCCCTGACGTTTGCGTAAACAGCAGGTTAGGCGATCGTGAGCATATAACGAGACAACTCGGCCTGTCAACGCGGGCGCCAGTCGTGGCTCGCGGTTCGCTACTGGAGGAAGAAGCGCTCCTCGGAGCCTCCGGCCGCGAGGCCCTCGCTATGGCACTCCTTATTGATCACGCGAAGACGTGATACCTGAACCCGCCCGGCGTACCATGTTTCGCCCAGCAGGTCCGAGGAAACCGCTTCGAAGTTGCCTTTGAACTCCACGGAGAGCGCGCGCCCCTCCGCCGCGACCGTCTGCTCGACCGTGACGTCACCTCCGCCCACGCGGCCCGGCACTACGGGAACATCGTCCACGTGAAGCGCGACATCTACCGCAACGGTTGGGGATGTGATCGGCTGCGTGGGATCCGTGTTGCACGAGAGGGGAAGACGGATGTCGAGGTCGCCTCGGTCCGGCGAGTGGGTGGTGAGAACGATCTCACTTTCGGGTATCAGCGGGTGCGCGCCGCGGAGCGTGAGCCCGTCCGGCAGGTGGCTCAGGTCGAGTGGCGGGGTGAGCAGCGTGGGCGGCGAGGAGCACGCCGGCTGGATGCCCACCTCTACGCTGAACGCCGCCAGCCGAAAGTCCTCCCCCTCAAACGCGCCGTCCAGCTCGACGAGCATGAGCCCAGAACCTTCGTGGCCGGCGTCGAAGAGGGCCGGGCCGCTGTACGACAGCCGGCCCTCCTCAGCGGCGAGCGGCGGCAGGCGAAACGCAGGGGCGCCGCAGTCCTGGCCTAACCAGTTGTCCGCCCCCAGCCAGACTTGGCCTCCGTCGCGATAGAGCCACATCGGCGGCGAGTCGTCGCCGGGCCCGGCCACCAGATCGGGCACGCCCTGCGGTCCGCCGGCCACGAACACCTGGCCGATCAGGTCCTCCACCTCTCCCGCGTACCCCTTCGCCTCCTCTACGTCCGCCTCCGTGATGAGGCCATCCTCCGCTAGCTCCTCCAGCTTTCCGATAGCCGCGCCGACCAGCCGCTGGTCGTCCCACGAGTCCTGCAGGCGCACGACCTCCTCGGCGAAGCGCTGCACGAGTTCCTTGCTTCCGCCCGAGAGGGTCCCGTCTGCCAGGGACTCCGCCAGGCTCGCCACGTGTGACTTGTACTCGCGCAGCGGCCCCCTGTACTCGCGGCCCTCGCAGCCGAGCTCCTCGCCGGTGCTCTCGTCCAGGTAGAGGGTCTCGCTCTGGGCGCACCGCTCTCCTTCCTCGGCGAAGCGAACAAGCGACGGCTGGCCGAAGTCGCAGGCGGCAGCGAACGCTCCAAGAGCGGCTGCTCCGATGAGTGTGCGCGCGGTTGCCATCTGTATCCTCACCTACTTCGCGCCTACCAGCGTGAGATCGACTGGCCGGAAGCGACCGGCCTTCAGCTCCTCGATCAGGCCCTCAACTGTTTCGATGCGCCGCTCGAACTCCGTCGCGCAGCGGCCGATATCGGTGCGCGCGTGGGCGTCGGAGCCGGCCGTGCCGGGCGCCTGCATCAGATCGCAGAGCCGCTGCGAGAACTGGTTCTCCTCTTCCGTACCGCGGCCGTTGATCGCCTCCAACGCCGCGCAGTAACGGTACGCCGGGTTGCGGCTGGCGCGCACGAGCGCCTCCTCGTAGTCGCGCGGGCTGTCGATGTACCAGGGCATCTGACGCCGGTAGGGGTGCGCCGCGACCATTGCTCCGCTGGCCTGCTCGACGTGGTGCGCCAGCTCGTGCGAGCGGTGCATGCCATAGACGTACTTGGCCAGCCCGTAGACGAGAATATGCCCGTCGTCCGTGTTGATCTCGATCGCCGGCAGTACGAGGTAGTTGTGACGCTTCGCCAGCGCCGCGACGTCCTCCGGCTTCCAGAAGAAGT
>JBIOYF010000112.1:0-16729 GCA_044870035.1 Dehalococcoidia bacterium | reverse complement strand
ACGCAGCCCTGCATTGGCGTGAAGGACGCGACCTGCGTCGACGTCTGCCCGGTCGACTGCATTCACACGACGGATGACGACCAGCAGTTCTACATCGACCCCGACATCTGCATCGACTGCGAGGCTTGCGTCCACGTCTGCCCGGTGAGCGCCATCTTCTATGAGGAAGACGTGCCGGAGGAGTGGAAGGACTTCATCCAGATCAACAAGGACTACTTCGCCAGCAAGACTGAGGAAGAGCGTCGCGCCTTCCGCACCCGCACCGAACGCCACTAAGCCATCGTGACCGCAGCGCCAATGTCGAAACGTCGAGGCTGGAAGCTAGAGGCTCGAACTTCGAACCTCGAGCAACGAGCTTCTCAAATCAAGCGTTCCTAACCTGGAGGGCCCATGCTGGCACTCGATGACATTCGCGTCCTCGATCTCTCACGGCTCGCGCCAGGGCCGTTCTGCTCTATGCTCCTCGCCGACATGGGCGCCGACGTCCTGCTCGTCGAGCCGCCGCCGGACGCGCGCGCCGGCCAGGCGGGAGGCGGCGGTGACGTCTACGACGCGCTCCGCCGCAACAAGCGCAGCATCATCCTCAACCTGCGGGACGAGGGCGCTCGAGAAGTCTTCTACAAGCTGGCCGGCCAGACCGACGTTGTTCTCGAGGGCTTCCGGCCGGGCGTCGTCAAACGCCTCGGCGTCGATTACGAGACGCTGAGCGCGCAGAACCCGCGCATCGTCTACTGCTCGCTCTCCGGCTACGGCCAGACCGGCCCGTATTCACAGATCGTCGGGCATGACATCAACTACATCTCGATCGGCGGCGCGCTCGGCATGACCGGCTGGCCCGATCAGCCGCCGGCCATCCCGATGAACATCATCGCCGACTTTGCCGGAGGCGGCCTCCACGCCGCGTACGGCATCCTGGTCGCGCTCCACGCGCGGGATCGCTCCGGCAAGGGCCAGTACGTCGACATCGCTATGTCGGACGGCGTCATGTACCTGCTCTCGATGATCGTCAGCGGCTACCTTGCCAACGGCCGCGTCCCGGAGCGAGGCGCCACCGTGCTCAACGGCAGCGTCCCGCACTACAACGTCTACCAATGTTCGGACGGCGGCTGGATCAGCCTGGGTAGCCTGGAGCCGCACTTCTACGCGAACCTCTGCAAGGTGATGCACTGCGAAGACTTCATCCCGCACCAGTACAACTCCGAGAAGCGCGACGAGATCTTCGCGCACTTCCGCCAGCAGTTCGCTTCCAAGACGCGCGACGAGTGGTTCGAGGTCCTCAAGCAGACCGATATCTGCGCCGCGCCTATCTATTCCCTCGACGAAGCGCTCAGCGATCCGCACAATCTGGCACGTAACATGGTCGTCGATGTGCCGCACGGCGGCGGCAGCGTGAAGCAGATCGGCATCGGCACCAAGCTGTCCGACACGCCGGGCAGCGTGCGTTCGCTCGCACCGAAGCCCGGCCAGCACACGGACGGCGTCCTCGCCTCCCTGGGCTACGGTGCGCCCGCCATCGCCTCGTTGCGCGACAGGGGCGCCGTCAGCTAACGTTGAGCGGCTGGTGCAAGAACCCAGGAGGACGCCATGCGGCGGCTCTCGATCCTCGGAGTGTTGGTTGTGCTGCTGCTCGCCTCGTCGTGCGGCGGCGGAGGCAAAAGCTCGCCCACCGGCACGCCGGGGCCGAACGAAACGCCTGCTACCGGATTCACGCTTCCGCTACGTCCTGAAGAGCCGGCGCTCTACTCCATCAACAGCGATGGCTCCGACCTGGAGAAGCTCTTCGAAGAGGGCGACTACCTCAGTTTCCTCATCCATCCCGACGGCCGGCGCATCGCCGTGACTTCGTGGGTTGGCATCGACCAGACGGTCGTTGCCTATCTGGTCGATCTGGAGACCGGGGACCGGCAGGAGATCGAGCGGACGCGCGGGTCGCTGTCACTCGCGCGCTGGTCGCCGGATGGCAAGCAGCTTGCGCTCATCAGCTATCCGCTGACTGGTACGCCAGATGCGGGCTCTGGCGTAGTACTCTACGACGTCGATAGTTCCGAGATGCGGCGCATCGCTGACAGCGATTCGCGCATCGTCTACTGGTCTGACGATGGCAGGGTGCTCTATCTCGCGCAGGGCTACAGCCCAGCGACGCTCCAGCGCATTGCTCTGCCGTCTCTCGATTCGAGCGATCCGGTCCCCGGGCTCCAGTTCACCGACATTGCCTTCTCGCCCGACGGTCTGTGGGTCGCGATCGGTTCCTATGCAAGCAACAGCGGCACGTCGCCAAGCTCGACGTACACGATCGAGGTCGTACGCTCCGACGGCACCGAACGCCGCAAACTGGTCGATCTTCCTGAGACTTTCACCGGCGGCGGCTTTGCCTGGTCGCCGGATGGTACGCGGCTGGCCTATTCTCACACAACCATCGCCGCCGGCGATGTCTCCGGCGGCATCTTCGTTGCGGACCTGGCGACGGGGGAGACGACGCAGGTCACCAACCCCGACCAGGGCGTCGACTTCGGGGGCAATTGGTCCTCTGATGGCGCCCGGCTGCTCGTGCTCTGGCACGTCTGCACCCAGTGCGACGGTCCCGGCTCGAAGGCGGCGCTTGCCGCCGCCGACGGCTCCGGCGAAGTGCCGCTGCCCGGCACCGAAGAGTTTCTCGACGGCGGATCGGCCTGGTCGCCGGACGGCCGGCAGTTCGTCTACGCCGCCGACAAGCTCTATCTCGCCGACGCCGACGGCTCGAACGTGCGCGCGCTCGTCGATATGCCCGGCTCCGGCTACAGTTCAGTCTCGTGGGCCGGTACCGAACGGATCCTCTTCGTCCGCGGGGCCGCGCTGCCCACGACGACCTACGCCGTCCAGCCCGACGGCAGCGACTTTGATGTGCTCGGCGTCGGCGTAGCCGTGGCGCCCGACGGCGAAACGATCGCCGACTATGGCAAGGACGGCCTCGTCATCCGCGCGGGCGAGGACGAGCCTGTCGTCGTCACGCTATCGTCGCTGGAGCAGATAGGCTTCTCGGTGGACCGGCCACCCTCATTCTTCCTCTGGTCGCCCGACAGCGAATGGGTGGCCTTCACGCAGGGTGGCCCGAACGGCGGCACGCTGCTCGCCGTTGCCTCGCGCGATGGACAGGTCCAGTTGGTGAGAAGCGGGAGCTGGGAGGGCGATCTGCGCTGGTCGCCGGACAGCCGCCGGCTCGCCTACTGGGCCGGGGGCGCTGTCTGGGCTTCGCCCGTCGCGGGGGGTGACGCCCAGCGGCTGGCCGACACGTCATCGGTGCCATCCCTTGACTGGTCCTCCGACGGCGAACAGCTTGCCTATGCCGACACCAACCGGGTGATGGCCGTCCCGGCCGACGGCGCGGGACAGCCGCGACTGCTGTTCGACGTCCCGAGCGGGGCCGACTTCATCCAGTCGCTCCGCTGGTCGCCGGATGGTGAGGGCATCGCTGCCATCAGCCGTGACCGGCTCTACGTCGGCGAGATCGAAGCGGGGCAAGCAACGCAGATAGCAGTGATGGGGCCGGCCGGGTTTGCCAGCGTCGAGTGGATAGAGGACGGCGAAGTCCTCGCCTTCGGCGCGGCGGGCTCCAGCGAGCCGCCCCAGACGCCGGGCGTCTACCTCATCGACGCTTCGGGCGGTACGCCGCGGCTGCTCGTCGAGCCGTCGGGGCGCCAGTTCGAGGTGGTCGGCCGGCTGGATGACGGGCGCATCCTCTTTACGTCCAACTTCGTTCTTTAGCCGCCTGCCGTCGCCGCCTCGGGCTCAACCCGCGTCGCCGCTGTTGCGCTTTCGTCCGCGTCCGTGCGCAGCCAGTAGAGCAGCGCTAGCGGCACGGTCAGCGCGACGAAGCCCGCGGTGGCCCAGAACATCGTCTGCAAGGACATGTGATCGGAGATCAGACCTTGCAACGGCATGATCGTTGCGATCATGATGCTCGTCAGCAGCTGCCGGAACGAGAGGATCGTCGCGCGCTGGTTGCTGGGGATGCGCTGGTTCAGGTAATCCACCACCACGGGTAGCAGCATGCTCATGATCGTCATCGCCACGCCGATGCCGGCGAACGCATAGACGGAGTCCCAGCCGCCCAGCAGCGCGTACGCCCCGCCCAGGAGCAGGAACCCGGCGATGAACGTACGGCGGAAGCCGAACGCGCCGCTCACACGATACGCCACGAGCGACGCGATCATGCCCGCCCCGCGCGTCGGAGCCTGCGCCAGACCGAACATCGCGATCGGCACGTGGTGTTGGTCCAGGAATGGCTGCGAGAAGACGACCGAGGCGTTCGGCGCCGCGAGCAGCAGCGCCCCGAGGACCAGCATCGCCCGCACTGAGGGCGTCCGCCACGCAGTGCGGGCGCTCTCGGCCATCAGCGCGCGGTAGGGTAGCCGTGCTTCGCCGTGGGGCAAGTCCGGCTCCTTGAACGTCATCGCGACCAGCAGCCCCGCGAACGTGAGCGCGGCGCTGATCAGGATCGGGAAGCGCAGGTTCGTCGCTGCCGCCAGTGGCGCGCCCAGGAGCAGTCCGACCACCACGCCAAGCGAGAAGATCCCCCACACCACGCCCGCCACGCGCTGGTACTCGCGCTCGCGCCCGAGCGCCTTCAGGCTTTCGAACGTGAGCGCCGAGTCCGCGCCCGACTGAAACGTTAGTCCTACCCCCCACACCACGTACGAGAGCAGCACGATCAGATAGTTCGTTGACAACCCGAAGACCAGGATCGCCACCGAGGTGAACGCGGCCGCCGCCATCAACGACGGCTTCCGCCCGAACCGATCGGCGACCATCCCCGTCGGCACCTCCGCGACGACGATCACCAGCCAGAAGAGCGCCTCCAGCCCGCTCACTTGCGTCAGCGAGAAGCCGCGCTCGTCGGTGAGGTAGATCACCCAGATCGGCCACCAGAGTTGGAGCGCGTGCAAGAACGTGAAGACGTATGTCTTCCAGATGTTCTGCTCGTAGGCGCGGCGGTCGTGTTCAGTAAGCATCGTGACACTGGACGGCCGCCGGGGGCGGCTCGTTTATGATACACGAGAGCAATGGCGGTGCACCGCTGTGCGTCCGCGTCGTGCCGTGAGGAGAGTTACACGTTCAGCGAGCCGGCCAGGTCGCGCAGCGCCTCGATCGGCGCATCGAAGAGGAAGATGCCCGGTGCCAGGTAGTTGTTCGACGTCACCAGCAAACCGAGCACGATCGCCCACACGGCAAAGCCTGCCAGGTTCGCCACCAGTACGCGTGCCGCGTTCGCCGGCGTCACGGCCTGGATCGCGATGTTCGTCAGCCCGAAGAGGAGCACGAGCGATGTTAGGCCGACACCCATGTCGATGCCCGGGATGAACAGCCCAAATGAGATCGCCAGCGGGATCGATGCCATGCCCATCGTGCGCAGCATCTGTTGCCAGTCGGCGTCCTCACGGAAGAGCTGCGTCAGGATCACCCACGATACCAACATCCAGACGATCCAGAGCGCAACCGAGAAGACGCTGCCCATGATGACCGACTGGAAGAAGACCTTCCCGTTGTCGCCGTAGGGCTGGATCAGCCACCAGAGCCAGCCGCCGATGCCGGCGAGGAACGTGGAGACAAGCACGACGCAGATCGCCGGCACTGTCGCCGCGGCGTCCGCGCGCACTTCCTCGAATACGTTCGTGTCCAGCCGCACCAGGCGCTGTAGGCGGTCGGCAAGAATCCCGAAATTAAGCCCCGGGCTACCCGGCATCATGAGGCCCTACTCCTTTGGTGTCCCGCGGAAGCTTTGGTCGACTGGCTAGTCAGTATATTCGGGCCGCATCGGGGCGTAAAGTCGATGGCCAGTCGACATAAGAGCTACAGCGGTCGCTTGGCCGGCATGCCGGGTCTACGTGGAAAGCGGTCAGGCGTGGGCAGGTCCTTGTCGATCAAGACGACGAACTGTTCGGGCTGGGCCAGCGGGATTGGCTCAACGGCGCGCACTGAACCGCTCAGCGTCTCCAGCGCCGTCCGCGCCTCCTTCACTTCAGCCTCGGCTTCCTTGCCCTTCGGCGCGATCACGAGGCCGCCCATCCGCACGAACGGCAGGGTCAGCTCCGCCAGCGTGCGCAGGGGAGCCAGCGCCTTTGCGATGGCGGTGTCGAACGCCTCGCGGTAGCGCCGGTCGTGCGCGGCCTCCTCGGCGCGCTTTGTCAAGATCGTGACGTCCTTCATGCCCAGCTCGGGCAGCAGCGCCGAGAGAAAGTCCGACTTCCGTTGCTTCGCTTCGACGAGCGTCAGCTGGATGCTTGGCTCGATGATCTTGAGCGGGATGCCGGGCACGCCGGAGCCGCTCCCCACGTCGATCAGCGAGCGCTCGCGTAGCGGAAAGCCCTGGTCCGCAAGCACACGCACAAGCGCCGCCGACTCGAGGAAGTGCCGCCGCTGGATGCCTTCCTCGTCGCGCACCGCGGTCAGGCTCACCCGCTGCGACCAATCGATCAGCACTTCCATGTAGCGCTGGAACCGCTCGAGCTGTTGCGTACTGAGATCGAGGCCGAGCCGTCGTGCGCCATCGGCCAAGAGCGGAACAGAGTCCAACACCACAATCCCCTTCCCCGCCGCCAACTTCTCCTGGCCGCACGACGGGACCAGCGGTCCGGCCGTTGCTCGCCAACTGCCCGCACTTCAGTGCGGACGGCGCTCCGCGCCGACACAGCAAGCGCGAATCAAGCAAGGGGAGCGGCTCTGCCGCTCCCCAGTCCATGCTACAAAACGTGGCTCACGCTTCGCCAGCCGCGCCGGCGATTAGTATTGTTGCAGCATGGTAGCGCTGAATGTTACTCAGCGTTTTCGAAGCCGGTGACGGACGTGCCTATTGCGCGCTGTCGTCTACGCTGTCGTCTGGCGCGGCGATGCGCAGCGTGTCGCCCGGCTGCGCCAGGAGCTGCGCCTGCGCCTGCACGCGCACCGGCAAGCCCCAGATCTTGATAAAGCCTTCCGCCGCCGACTGATCGTACTGATCGCCCTTCTCGTACGTCGCCAGCGCTGCTGCGTACAGGCTGCGCGGCGACTTCGTCCCGACGGGGATCGCCTGGCCCTTATGCAGGCGAACACGCACCGTGCCGGTCACGTGCCGCTGCGTCGATTGCACGTAGCTCGCCAGGTCTTGGTGGTGCGCCGTGAACCAGAGGCCGTTGTAAATCAGCTCGGCGTATTGCTGCGCCATCGAAGCCTTCAGCCGGATCTGGTCCTTGGCGAGCGTCATTTGCTCCAGCGCCTCATGGGCGCGCAGCAGCGTCATCGCCGCCGGCGACTCGTACACCTCACGCGACTTGATGCCGACCAGCCGGTCCTCGAGATGATCGACCCGGCCGATGCCGTGCTCGCCCGCCAGCTCGTTCAGCCGCTGCACGAGCGTTACGCCGTCCAGCTTATCGCCGTCGATCGCGCTCGGCACGCCGTGCTCGAAGTCGATCTCGATGTACGCCGGCTTGTCCGGCGCCGCCGTGATCGACTTCGTCCAGGCGAACGCCTCCTCCGGCGGCTCCACCCACGGGTCCTCCAGCGGCCCCGATTCGATGCTGCGCCCCCAGAGGTTCTCATCGATCGAGTACGGGCTCTTCTTCGTCGCCGGCACCGGGATTTGGTGCTTCTGCGCGTAGTCGATCTCCTCTTCGCGCGTCTTCAGCTCCCACTCGCGCAGCGGCGCCACGATGCGCAGCTCCGGCGCGAGCGCCTGCGTGCTCACGTCGAAGCGCACCTGGTCGTTGCCCGTGCCCGTGCAGCCGTGCGCGACGGCTGTCGCGCCCGTCTCCCGCGCGACGTCGACCATCAGCTTGGCGATCAGCGGCCGCGCCAGTGCCGTCGCGAGTGGATACTTGCCCTGGTACAGCGCGCCCGCGGCCAGCGCGGGGAAGGCGAAGTAGCGGATGAAGTCCTCGCGGGCGTCGATCCAGCGGTAGTCGACCGCGCCCGCCCCGCGCGCGCGCTCCTCGAGCTCGCGGCGGTCGCGGTCGAGGCCGACGTCGACCGTTAGCGCGACGACGTCGTAGTCGCGCCGGTCGGCGAGCCACTTAACCGCGACAGACGTATCGAGCCCGCCCGAGTAGGCGAGGACGACCTTCTCAGCCACGCCTGCGCCTACCTCCATACAGCCAGCGCGTCGCGGTGTTCGCGAGGTCCTCCTTGAAGCTGTACACCACGCGAGGGCGGAGCGCGTAGAACGGATAGCCCTCAACGTCCCACTTGTACTTCGTCTTGTACGTCCGCCAGACCGGCTTCAGTTTGGCCGGCGAGCTGATCTTCTGCGCAGCGCCGTCCAGGATCACCGCCTCGTTGTCGATCTCCGGGTGTACGGTGATCTCCGGGTTCTTCGCGATGTTGCGGCCCTTGCGCGACTCGTCGCCCGTCGAGAAGTAGAGGACGCCGTCAACCCAGACGGCCCAGACCGGCGCGCTGTGCGGCCGCCCGCCCGGCCCCGAGGTGCCGATCCAGTAGTTGCGCGCGTTCTTGATCAACCGCTCGACACGCGACCAGGGAAACTTCTTGCCGAGCGGCCCACCGCCTTCGAAGCCGTAGCCGGGCGTCGTCATTCGCGTCGCGCGAGGAGTTCGTTTCGCAGGCTTACGTGCCGGCACACGTCACCTCCAACGTGAGATGACGCGAGCGTAGCACGCGCGCCCGACAGTGTGGTGTCAGTAGGTTCACTTCGGTGTGCTCTCGCCCTTCTCAGCGAGCACGCCCTCGAGGATCGCTAGTCCCTCGTCCAGGTCCGCGCGGCTGATCGTCAGCGGCGGGCAGATGCGCACCGCGTCCGGCCGCACGTTGTTCACGATCAGCCCACGGTCCAGACACGCCCGCACGACCTCCTCCGCCGCGTCGCTGGTCAGGACGACCGCTTGCAGCAGCCCCTTCCCGCGGTGGCCCTTCACGATATCGAGCCGGTCCTCCATGCTGCGGAAGCGCTGCTCTAGGTACGCGCCATCGGCGGCGGCCTTGGCCGGAAGCTTGTTCTCGATGATGTACTTCACCACCTCGTAGCCGACGCGCGTGGCGAGCGGGTTGCCGCCGAAGGTCGACCCGTGGTCGCCCGGCACGAAGACGGAGCAGTGCTCCTTCGAGAGCACCGCCGCCAGCGGCACGCCCGACGCGATCCCCTTCGCGAGCGTCATGACGTCCGGCTCGACGCCGTAGAGCTGATACGCGAAGAGCGCGCCGCAGCGGCCGAGCCCCGTCTGCACCTCGTCAAACATGAGCAGGAGGTGCTGCTCGTCGCACCGGCGCCGCAGCGCCGGCAGATAGCCGTCGTCGGGGACGTTCACGCCGCCCTCGCCCTGGATCGGCTCGACGAAGACGGCGCAGGTCTTCTCGTTCGTCGCGCGCTTGATCGCTTCGATGTCGTTGAACGGCACGTGCACGAAGCCGCGCGGCAGCGGCTCGAACGGCTCCTTGTAGCGGGCGGTGCCGCTCGCGGTCACCGTCGTCAGCGTGCGGCCGTGGAAGGCGTTTTCGGTGCAGATGATCTCGTAGGCGCCGTTGCGCTGCTCGTGGCCCCACTTGCGCGCCAGCTTGATCGCCGCCTCGTTCGCTTCGGCGCCGCTGTTGTTGAAGTAGACGCGGTCGAAGCACGAGTTCTCGACCAGCAGCTCGGCGAGCTGGAGCTGCGGGATCGTGTACATCAGGTTCGACGTGAGGACCAGCGTGCGCGCCTGGTCGGCGAGCGCTTCGGCGACGACGGAGTTGGCGTGGCCGAGGCTGACCGTGGCGGTGCCCGCAAAGAAGTCGAGGTACGGCTTGCCGTGCTCGTCCCAGACACGGCTGCCCTCGCCGCGGACGAGCACGACGGGCAGTCGCTTGCCCGTGCGCATGAAGACGCGCGCTTCCACTTCCGCCCAGTCGGTCATGACGAAAGGCAGGATAGCACGAGTGTGCGTGAGGCGCAGCGGCGTTTGATCGTCTGATTGTTTTTCGTGTTTTCGAAAATAATCCGGTGTTTCTGAATCTGCCGCGGGGAGTTTTCTGGGAGATGTTTGATCGTTTTTCGGACCCCTCCCCCAGCTCCTTCCTTCGCTCCGCTCGAGGACAGGCCCCGCCGCGGGGAGGGGGAAAGGCGACAACGCAGGTCGGAATGCCGGAACATGTAGCACCTCCATGGCGGGTTGTCGAGGCGAGGATAAGCTGTGCGGCGGAAAGCGCCAAGCTGGTGGTGTCACTGAGAAGGTCCAGGGTCAGGGCAAGCTTGACATTCAATAGTGTGCTTGACAGAACGGCAGATGCTTGACAAACTGGCCTAGATAGTGCACCTTGAATGAAATCGGCAATGCGGAAAGGAGTTCCATGATCGAGCCTTGGGACATAATTCCAGCCTTTACTCTGCCCCGCCTTCAGACCTTAGCGAAGATACTGGTCGACACGCGGCAAGACGCTCTCCGCGATCACGACCTGTCTAAAGGCGACACAAATTGGGGGCTAGGTTGCCGGGTCTATGAAAGAACCTGCTTCGCGATTGAACTGGCCACGAAGTCCCATGAGTGGCTAACGGTTCTGGACCACCCGCTTCATTTCGTTTTCACACTGGATGGAATGCCAATGAGGTTTGGCCGCGGGGACGCTGACGAACCGAACCCTCGGCTGCTCAGGCGAGGACCCAATGAGCAGGAAGCGCATCAACTCGCGCTTGAGTTTGCCGACGATCCTGGCCTACTAAATTGGCTGTGGCGGCTCATTGTGGAGGTTGACTCGGATACGTTGGTAGTGGCGCGTGTTGTCTTGATTCAGGTGTCTTCGGATGGCGTGGTAAAGGAGCAATGGACGATTACCCTGCCTCCGGAGTTCTTGAAGGATCCTCCAGCAACAAGTGCCCGTGGTAGTTCTCGCCAGCTTCCCAAGCCGAAGGTGACGCCGAAGACCGGAGTTTCGCCTCGTTAGCGCTATGTTTCAAGGTGAGAGGCTGCGGCTGGCCAGAGACTACCGTGGATCCACGCTTGATGCCCTCGGCCGCCAGATCTTTGCGAGTAGGCAGTTCATTCAGCAACTAGAAGTTGGAACGAGACAGCCGAGCGAGCAAAACATTGGAGCGATATCCGAGGCACTCGACTTCCCCACGAACTTCTTCTTAAGACCCGTTGATCACAAGGTTGTCGAGGATGACTGCAACTTTAGAAGTCGGCGCACAACGCGCCAAAGCTTGCGGCGACGAGTTGCTACGTACGCGACTCTTCTACAAGAAGTGATTAACTACCTCGAGCAATACGTATATCTTCCTGGACTGCGGCTTCCACGAGGGAAAGCAGAGACCCAAAAGGAGATCGAGGAACTCGCGCAACTGTGTCGAGCAACTTGGGGCATTCCGCCGGACGAGCCAATCGACAACATGACGAGAGCTCTGGAGAACGCAGGTGTGATTGTCTCCGAGTTTGGTGGCATCACGGACAAGATCGATGCTTTGTCTGTGGCGTCTGTTACGTCTGTGGTAATCAGGAATACAGCCAAGCAGAGTTCATCTAGAGCGAGGTTTGACTTGGCGCACGAATGTGGCCACTTGGTCATGCATTTTCCTTTGGAGAGCGGTAGTCCAGAAAGCGAACGAGCGGCGGACGCCTTTGCTAGCGCCTTGCTAATGCCTGAGAAGGCATTCCGGAAAGAGTTTCCTAGCGGTGGATTTCGGTGGCCTGCTTTGTTCGCGTTGAAGCAGCGATGGGGCGCGAGTGTCGCGGCGATAGTGCACAGGGCGCTCGACTTGCAGCTTATTGGTCCACTGGAATACCGGAGGGCAAATGTATCGATTCGAAGAAGGGGTTGGCACAAAGGAGAGCCGAGGGAGCCGGACGAAGAGAGGCCGGAACTCCTTCAAGCCGCGTTCATGGAAGTCGAGCGATCCTTTCACTCGTCGGCTGCCGATGTGGCCCGTGAACTAGGGCTAACTGAAGACGTGATGCGAAGCTTGGTTTCTACCTGAGACGTGGTACTTCGCACCGGCCACCGAGACGCCCAGGCGCTGGGCGATCTGCTCGTTGCTGAGGCCTTCGCGGAGGAAGGCGAGGACCTCCTGCTCGCGAGGCGTGAGTAGATCGGGGTAGGGTGGGCGGCCGCGGCGCTTCATGGTCGTATCGAGGATAGCCGTAGTTCGGGAGAATTACACTAGTCCTGGACGGGAAGCGCGAGGCTGGAGGCGTCTTACACCAGGTCCGTGTCGCCGGCGGTGAAGTGGACGGTTGTCTGAGCGCTACGCAGGAAGGACAGCTCCGGCTCGGTCGTGCGGAACGGTTGATAGGTTAGGTCGAGCGTCCGATTGAGCTCGAAGCCGAGATCGAGGAGCGCACGCACATAGTCGTGTCGGGCCGGGATCCAGCATTCGATGCGATCTACGCCGGACATCCGCAGGTCGGCGAGCGCCTGTGAGACGAGCGACACGACGACATCGAGGCGCCCGGGAGCAGCAAGCAGGTCGGCGATGTACCCGCGGCCGTGCGAGACGCGCTCGACGATATAGCCGAGCAGCGAGCTATCCTGCTCCGCGATGAGCGCCGAGAAGTCGCCGGCGCGGCGGTCGCAGTAGCGGTAGTTGAGGAATGCCGAGGTCCGGGCGCAGATGAAGTCGAACTGCGGCGCCGCCTGTTCCCAGAGGGCATCGACTCGATCGTCGAACCTGTCCACCGTGCGCAACGTCCATGGCACGTCATCTGGACTCGCCGCGCGCTGAGATGTTGCGACCAGCACGCTGAGACGGTTGCCAAAGACCCCTCGTTTCATCGCCCTGGTGGCTCTGAGCACCGCCCCGTGCTCGCTGCGATAGCCGTACGAGAAGTCGCCGATCTGAGCGTGCACGTCGTGAAGGAACGGCTGCATTGCGGTGAAGACGCCCTTGTTCTGGAACGCGGGTAGCACCGCCAGGTCCCCGCCCATATTGCCAACGAGTGAGCGACCTCTGAGCAGGAGCGGACGGGCCGACAGGAGTACGCCGGCGATGAACACTCCATCTTGCTCGACGACGACGGCCCGCTGCGGCTCCGGTGCCGCCTCGAGCTTCCAGCGCAAGTGCTCGATCGGCTCGACGTTGATCTCGGCCTTTGGCCACGTGCCGAACGCTGCCAGGAGAAGGCGCAGCAGCGCCTCCTCTTCGCCGGGCCTTAGGAGACGCGGTTGCCACTCCAAGCCGTGCTTCTCGCGTACGTTCTTGCGGTCGTGCATCTTGATCCCTGTTCTCACCTAAGCCGGAGCTTACACAAGGTCGGTGTCGCCGGCCATGAAGTGGACTGTCGTCCCGGGGTCGCGCAGGAAGGACAGCTCGTCCTCGGCAGCGCGCAGCGGTCGGTACGTGAGGTCCTGCGTCGTCTTGATGGCGCTGAACCCCAGCGCCGATAACGGACCGAAGTACGCGTGGCGCGAAGCGAGCCAGCAATGGACCTCGGCCACGCCTGCGCGGCGAAGGTCGGCGAGCGCCCGGCGTGCGAGCGCCGATACGACGTCGAGCCGCCGCGGGAGCGCGAGCAGGTCGGCGATATAGCCGAGGCCGTGCGAACGGCGCCCAACCACGTAGCCCAAGAGGCGGCCGTTTTGCTCCGCCACAACCACCGTGTAGTCGCCAGCACGGCGGTCGCAGTACCGCCAATTCAGACAGTCCCGTGTTCGGGCCGCGATGAAGTCGAACTGCGCAGCGGACTCCTTCCAGAAGCCGTCAGTCCGCTCGTCGAACTCGCCCGCAATGCGCAGGTCCCATGGATCGTCCGGCGCGCCGTCGATCGGCCCAGACGGTGCCGATGCAACAAGCACGTTGACGTAGTTGCCGAAGACAATCCGCCTGGAAGGTGGCAACGCCTTTTGGACGGCCACGTTGCTGCTGCGATAGCCGTAGGACACATCGGCGGTTGCCATGTTCACGCCCATCAAGAAGGGCGTCATCGCGGTGAACATGCCCCTGTCTTGGTAGGCGGGCGCTACGGCGACGTCACCGCCGCTGGTACCCAAGATCGTCCGCCCGTCTATCCAGAGCGGCCGAAACGACAGGAGCACCGCCCCGACGATCGCGCCGTCATGCTCGACGACTGCGGCGCGATAGCCCTCGATGCCAGCCTCGAGCTTCCAGCGCAGGTGCTCGAGCGGCTCGACGCTGATCTCGGCCTTCGGCCACGTGCCGTACGCATCGAGGAGAAGGCGCAGCAGCGCCTCCTCCTCGCCGGGCCTTAGGAGACGCGGTTGCCACTCCAGGTCGTGCTTCTCGCGTACGTCCTTGCGGTCGTCCATCTTGATCCCTGTATTCACCCCAGCCGGAGCTTACACTAGGTCGGTGTCGCCGGCGGTCAGGTGGATGGCGGCATGGGGGTCGCCTATGAACGCAAGCTCAGCCTGCGCCATCTTCAGCGGCCCGCAGGAGAACTGGCGGGTTGTCTTGGTGCGTCCGAACCCCTGCTGAACAAGCGTGTCCTTGTATGGATGGTGCATCGGGATCCAGCAGTCGACGGTTGTGATCCCCGTCGCTGCGAATTGGAGCAGCGTTTCTCTGGTGAGCGAAGCAACCACGTCCAGGCGGTCGGGCAGCACCAGTATGTCTGCGATGTACCCCCTCCCATGCGATACCCGGCTGGCGATGTATCCCAGCATGCGCTGCTCGTCTTCAGCGACGGTCACCCCGAAGATACCAGCGCGCTGGTCGCAGTAACGCCAGTTGAGATAGTCTCTCGTGCGCGCCGGGATGAACTCGAACTGCGTCGATGCCGCCGCCCACAACGCGTCCGCGCGCTCGTCCAGCGCGTCGGCAGCCTCGATACGGTAATCGCTAGACGCGCGCGCGTTGTCAGGCGGCTCGCTCAGGTGGGCGACGAGCACCTCGATGTAGTTGCGAAAGGGCTTGGTCGCGGCTCGCTGCCTTGATGATCGCCGGAGCGCAGGATGCCCGCTTTGATGACCATAGGCGAGCTCATAGCCGGCTTCCGTGATGATCTCACGGCTCCAGTCTGCCATCATCGAGTAGACCCCGTGTTCGCGATGGGCGGGCAGCACAGCGATGTCGGCCCCTGATACCGCGGTTCTCGCTCGCCCGCCGAGCTTGATCTGCCGGATGTAACGAAGTCCGCCCGCGATCAGCCTGCCCTCGCGCTCCACGCCGTAGGGTCGGTACCAGCTCTCGGAATGTCCTCTCTCCGTTTTCCAGCGGAGGTGATCGAGCGGCGCAACATCGATCTCCGCTGCGGGCCACTCGCCGAAGACGTCCGCGAGCAGCTCAAGCAGCGGGGCTTCTTCTCCGACCTGCAGATAGCGAGGCTGCCCGGCTGTCATTCGAATTGAGCGGCAAACGCCTAGATCAGGCTGCTCTCCAGGCCTTGCAGTACGCGCAGCACGCAGATCTCGCCCAGGTGCCCGTGGCCGTGCGTCAGGAGCGGCATGCTGAGCGCGCGATGCGCCGGGATCTCGCCGAACGGCATGACTTTCACCGTGCGGTCCAGGGACGCGTCGTCGACCGAGCCGAGGTAGTCGTCGGTCGCGCGCCAGACCGACTGCTGGTACTCCATCCACGCGTCGATCGCCGGCAGGCGCATCGAGTGGGCCTGCTCCAGCGACATGCCGGTGCCCTGCGCGACTTTTTCGAGGCCCCAGTTCTCGTGGTAGTTGCCAGCCACCCAGACCGTCGGCTTGCGGTCCTGGAGGATGAACTGCACGATGTTGTCCTCGGTGCGGACGTAGTGCCAGAGCGTAAAGCCGATGTGGTTCGCCTTGGTGCCGGGCGGGACAAAGTGGAGCTGCTCCGGCGTCAGATCGCGCACCGCGTGATCGAGCATGTTGTGCTCGTTACGAATATTGCTTCGCAAAAACTCCGCGAGCTTCATCGCATCTCTCCCTTCAGCTCTTCCACCAGCTCCGCGGCGACGTCGTAGCGGTCGAAGGACGGCATCAGGTAGACGCCCTGGACGCCGCCGCGCGCCCCGGCGATGATCTCCTTCGCGATCGCCGCGCCCTCGGCCTGGCCGCGCTCGCCCGCCTCGCGCATGCGGTCGCGGATGCGGTCCGGGATGACGACGCCGGCCAGCTCGTTGTGGATGAACTCGGCGTGGCGGTCGCTCTGCAGCGGCATCACGCCGAGCAAGATCGGAAGCTTGAGCTTCGACGCTTGGGTCAGGAAGCGCTCGAGCGCATCGGTGTCGAACATCGCCTGCGTCATGACGAAGTCCGCGCCGGCTTCCGCCTTGCGCTTGAGCAGCTTGATCTCCGCCTCGAGCGAAGACGCCGTCGGGTTGGCGGCGCAGCCGACGAAGAACGACGTCGGCTGGGACATCGCGTTGCCCGCCCAGTCGATGCCCTCGTTGAGGCCCTTGATCACGCGGATCAGCCCGACGGGCGTGACGTCCCAGACGCCGACGGCGCGCGCGTAACCCGATCCCGAGGGCGCGTCGCCCTTCAGGCAGAGCACGTTGCGCAGGCCGAGCACGTGCGCGCCCAGCAGGTCGGACTGGAGCGCGAGCAGGTTGCGGTCGCGCGTCGTCGTGTGGACGATCGTCTCGATGCCGAGCTGCTGGCGGAAGATCACCGCCATGGCGAGCGGGCTGAGCCGGACGCGCGCCAGCGGGCTATCACCCACGTTGATGCAGTCGACGCCGGCGAGCTTCAGACGCGCCGCGCCCTTGAGCGCCCGGCGCGGGTTCAGCCCGCGCGGCGGGTCGATCTCCGCGGTGATCACGAATCGGCCCGCGGCCAGCTTCTCGCGCAGCGTGGCTTCTTCGGGCTCCAGCTCGTCTTCAGGCGGCAACCAGAGCTCGCCGGCCGCTTCCTCGCTCGATCGCGCCGG
>JBIOYF010000111.1:0-8217 GCA_044870035.1 Dehalococcoidia bacterium | reverse complement strand
GAGCCGCGACAGGCGGCCGAGGTGGCGTTGTGAGCGGCAACGGCAAGTTCGAGCCGGCGCGCTACTGGCGCACCGTAGGCTCCTCCTACGCCCACGACGATCCGCTAGGCGCCATCTGCTTCGACGGTGCGCCTGCCTGGTTCAATCAGTTCCTTTCCAACAGTCATATCGCCTGCTTCCAGCGCGGCTGGAAGGAAGCCGGGCTGAGCGCCGAGGGCGCGCGTGTCGTCGACCTCGGCTGCGGGGTGGGACGCTGGTCGCGCTGGCTGCGCGGCCACGGCGCCGAAGTCGTCGGCGTGGACATTTCGCAGGACATGCTGCGCGCCGCGGCTTCCGCGCAGAGCCGTCGCGTGCAGGGCAGCGTCTCGCAGGTGCCACTCCAGGGCGACACGTTCGACATGGCCGTCTCGGTCACGGTGCTCCAGCACATCCCCTACGCAGACCAGGAGCGCGCCGTCGCGGAGATCTCGCGGCTACTGCGCACCGGCGGGACGGCCGTACTGATCGAGAACCTGCGCGCGTTCGCGCCGGGCGCGCACCTCTACCCGCGCTCCCTCGATTCCTGGCGTCAGCTCCTCGACCGCGAAGGGCTGAAGGTGCGCGTCGTCCAGGGTCAGGCGTACTACCCGCTCATCCGGCTGGCCTACCGCCTTGCCGGGCTACTACCGGCGGGTATCGCCGGCAGGCTGGGCGGCCGGACGTCGACCGCCGACAGCATGAAACAGGGCGCGAACGGCCAGCGGCCTTCGGTCACCTCGAGCTGGCTGGGCCGCGCCGCGCTGCCCGTCATGCTCCTCGCTCGACTACTGGTGCTCGCTTCCTACCCGCTCGAGCGCGCATCGATGGCGCTCCTCGGTCCTCGCTTCGCGACGAACGTCCTGCTCATCGCGGAGAAGCAGCCGCAGCCTTCCAGCTTCATGGCCTATCGCGTCAAGCGCCAGCTTGCGGAGACCGGCCGATGAGGATCTTGATCGTCAACTGGCGCGACATCGAGCACCCATGGGCCGGCGGCGGCGAGGTAAACATCCACGAGCAGGCCAAGCGTTGGGTGCAGTGGGGCCATCAAGTAACGATGCTCTGCGGTGGCTATCCAGTACGCCATCGCGGCGCACCCCGAGACTTCGTCGTCGACGGCGTGCGCATCATCCGCCGCGGCGGCCGCTTCACCGTGTACCTGCGCGCCGCCATGTACTACCTGCGCCACCTGCGCGGCCAGTTCGACGTGGTGATCGACGTGGCGAACGGTATCCCGATGCTCACGCCGCTCTACTGTCGTGCGCCGAAAGTGCTGATGTTCCACCACGTGCACCTCAAGCAGTGGTTCGTTGAGCTGCCCTGGCCGCTCGCCGTTGTCGGCTGGTTCGCCGAGCGTTTCGTGGTGCGCATGCTGTATAGCGGCGTACGCACCGTCGCGATCTCTGAATCGACGCGGCAAGAGTTGAAACACGTGGGCTTCGATCCTAAGAAGGTAGAAGTCGTGCGTCCCGGCCTCGATCACCGGCTCTACGGACTGAACAGCGTCTCGGCTGAGCCGTCGCGTCTCGTCTATCTGGGCCGGCTGCGCCACTACAAGCGGCTGGACACGCTGATCCGCCTCACGCGCGACCTCGCGGCAGAGTTCCCAGCCATCCACCTGGACATGATCGGGATCGGGGAAGACCGGCCCTACCTGGAGGACCTCGCGCGAACAGAGGGTGTCGAGGAGCGAGTGACCTTCCACGGCTTCGTTAGCGACGAAACGAAGGTCAAGCTCCTCCAGCAGGGCTGGGTCTTCGTCATGCCGTCGCTCAACGAGGGCTGGGGTATCAGTGTGCTGGAGGCGAACGCCTGCGGCCTGCCGGCCGTCGCCTTCGACGTGCCCGGCCTGAACGAGTCGATCCGCCACGGCGAGACCGGCCTGCTCGGCAAGGACTACGATGACCTGCGTTCACAGGTCCGCCGGCTGCTCGTCGATGGCGAGCTTCGGCAGAAGATGGCGGACGAGGCGCTCCGCTGGTCCGGGCAGTTCGATTGGGCGATAAGCGCCCAGAAGCTCCTGGGCGTGCTGCAGTCGGTCTGCCCGGCGCTACAGCCTGCGGATTCCGAAGTGCCGGTCATCGCACCCTGATCCGCCAGCACGGCGGTGCTATATCCCTCCACAACTCGCGTTTTCTCTCTCAGGGTGGGCTGCTACCCTAGATCGTCTATGAACAAGGCTGGAGGGTCGCGGTGAGGTCGTTGCCGGAGATCATACGAATGGTTGCGACCAAGGGCACCAGCGCTACATATCGCGAATTGTTGCCTGAAGCGTCGCTCGACTCCGTCGACTGGATCCGGCGGCAAGGCCTCAACATCGAAGGAGCACGCGTACTCGAAGTGGGGTGCGGACGCGCGTCGACGGCGCTTCTGCTCCAGGAACAGGGCGCGGACGTCGCCGCGTTCGACATCGGGTTGCCGGCTGTGCAGCACGCGCGCGCTGACGGGCTGAGGGCGTTCCTCGGAGACGCGAACGCGCTGCCTTGCCCGGCCGGCGCGTTCGACCTGGTCGTGAGCATCAACGTCGTCTGTCACCTGCCGAAGCCCGCTCTCTTCTTCGACGAGGCATTTCGCGCGTTACGGCCGGGCGGCTTCGCGTACGTCACATGGACAAACTGGTTCTCACCACACGGCGGGCACGACTTCTCGCCGTACCACTACCTTGGCCCGCGCCTGGGCTATCGAGTGGCGTGCCGGATGAAGCACAAGGAGCGCTTTATCCAGGTACCGTACCAGAGCTTATGGCCGAACCATATTGGCCCGACGTTGCGCACTATGCGCGCCGCCGGCTTTCGAATGCTGGACGTCCGGCCGCGCTATTATCCCAGCTTGAGCTTCGTCTGCCGCGTGCCTCTCGTGCGCGAGTTCCTCACCTGGAACTGCCAAGTGCTGTTGCAGAAGCCGGGCCGTGGCTAACGCTGCGCCCTCGACAGCGAACCGAAGCGCCATTCCTTTTGCAGTAGCGCTGCTGCTCGCGGCCGGCGTTTCGGCGACGTTCGTCTGGCTCGCCACCGAGTCGCCGGGCGACCGCTACGGGCCGCAGGTCGCGGGCACGGCGATCGGCGTCTGGCTCGTCACGATGGCCGGGCGCCTCTGGTGGACACGGCGAGTCGCAGACCAGCACCTCTTCGGCGCGCTCTCCTTCCACCCGATCTACTTCGTCTTGCTGATCAGCAGCTCCGTCTACACGCTGCTCGCGATGCAGGAGGCCGACCTGCACTTCGTTCCTTCGCCCGACCAGCCCGACTTCGTTCCCGGCCTGTTCACCGATCTCTCGGTCTACTACCTCGCGGTCCACGCCGGTGTTGTCGCGCTGATCGCGCTCTACGGCCAAACGCGCGGTCGGGTACTCGAGACGGCCGCTGCCGTGCAGGTCGTCTTCCTCGCGCCCCTCTTCGAGCCGGTGCTCCAGCTTGATACCGGCGCGCCACTCATGCTCGGCCTCGTGCTCGTGATCGTTGCGTACGCCCTCAGCGAGCGCGGCGATGAAGGGCTCCCGTTCTTCCGCTGGACGCCGTTCGGCGCCCCGCTCGTCGCCTTCCTGCTCGCCGGACTGATCGTTACGGGTACTGCGGCCTACGTGCAGCACAGCCTCGTCGTGCTCGCGAAGCTTGGCGCGCTGATCATGCTAGCGCTGCTGCTGTTCCAGATCGTCCGCGGGCAGCGCCAGCTCTGGCTGGTCTGGGCCGCAGTCGTCCTGCCTGTTGTCGGCATGGCGATCGTCCACCTCACGAAGATGTTCGATATCGGCAACAACATGGGGATCGAGTTTGCCATCAGGCTGCGCTTCCACTTCTTCGGCCTGATCGGCGCCAACACGATCGGCCTCGCGCTCGCCGTCGATATCTTGCTCATCCTCGCGGCGCTCTTCTGGACACAGCGCGCGATCGTGCGGGCGGGGTTGCTCTTGCTGCTGGTGCCGGTCATTCCCTCGCTGCTGTCCGTCCGCTCATCGTCGGGGCTGGTCGCGCTCGCGATCGCGTTCTTCGTCGTCGCGGTCGCGTCGGCGAAGCGCGATGTGCTCGGCGAAGTGCGTCGCCAGGTCCTTAGGCCATACGTTGCGTTAGCTGCGTTGACGCTGGTCAGCGCGGTGGTGGCTGTCGTCGTCGTCCCCAACCCCTACCAGACACAGTGGCGCGACGAGGTATCCGACCCCACGACGGGCCGCGGTGTGCGCGCCCAGATGTGGCGCTGGGCCCTCGAGGACATCAAGGACAACCCGGTCGTCGGCATCGGCCTGACGGACCGCCGCTTCGAGCCGCGTGCTCAGCGCGTGCCGGAGTTCCCCTTCCGAGAGGTCACGCAGCTCATCGAGCGGCGCTTGCTGCTCGGCGGCGAAGGCACGGAGTGGCGCGTCTTCGTCTGGGCGCAGCCGCACAACATCGTGCTGCTCGTCGCCGAGACGATGGGTCTCGTTGGCTTCGCAGCGTTCGCCTGGCTGTGCCTCGCGCTCGGCCTGTGCGGCATCGGCCTGATCCTCGCCCCGATGACACGCGAGCGCTGGGTGATGATCGTCTCGATCGCCGGCGTTGGCGGAGGGCTGGCCTGGAGCTTCTTCGCGCTTGGCCAGGATGTGGCGTATCTGCCCTTAAACACGTGGGTGCTGCTGGGGCTGCTCGGCGCGGGCTACTGCATGGCGAAGCCACCGAACGCCGGGCGCGCGGCGTCGCTCTTCGCGCGCCTCCGGCCGGCGCTCGATCGCCTCCGACCGCTGGCTGTGCCCGTCGGCGCAGCGCTGCTGCTCGTGACCTTCCTCGGCATGGTCGCGCGCCCGGTGATCGCCGAGACGTTCGCCCGCCGCGCCGATGCGCACCGCGTGCAGGCGGAGTTCCCCTCTGCGATCGACGACCTGAAGATCGCTCGTCGCTTCGACCCGCTCCAGGCCGGCTACACCGACCTGCTGGCACAGCTCTACTTCCGGACCGGCCAGCAGGAGAAGGAGCGCAGCACGCTGGAACGTCTGCTGGATATCCAGCCGGAGACGGCCAGCAATCACGCGCGGATCGCCTGGACCTACTGGTACCAGGGCGACTTCCCGGCGGCGCTTGCACAGCTGGAACGCGCCGTCCAGCTCGATCCGTGGAACTCGCTCGGCTCGAACGATGTCTATAGTCTCGCGCTCGCCTACCAGTTCGCCGGCCGCAGGCAGGAAGCGATCGATACGTTCGAGCAGGCCTTCTTCATCGAGCCCGGCCTGATCAACGAAGGCGCCTGGTATCCCATCGACCACCCCGGGTTCGGCCCGGACCTCGTCTTGGATCCGGCGTACTCGTCCAATCTCAGCGACGAGCGCCTCCAGCTCTTGCTCCGGCAGCGCGTCTACGGCCTGTTCACTAACATCGAGCCGCCGGCTCTTCCCGCGCCCGCGGACCGGACGCTGTATCTTTCTGACGTGCTGGAGGACGGCTACCGCGACTATCAGACCGAGCGTGAAACGGATCCCAAGCGCGCGCAGGGTATGCTCTCCGCACTTGAGCGCACGTACGCCGCCGCCGGCCTGCACCAGCGCTCGCTCGACCTCGCGCGTGAGGCGAGCGAAGAGCTGCCGGACAAGAGCTACGTCTTCTACGACCTCGGACTGCAGTATGCCGCGCTCGACCGCAACGCTGAAGCCCGCGCCGCCTTCGACGAGGCGCTTCGCCTCTCGAAGAGCTCCAGATCGTACGATATCTACGAGCCGTTCATCTACTACCGCCTCGGCCTGCTCGACCAAAAGGCGGGCGACTACCAGGCGGCGCTGGCGAGCTTCCGCAAGACCCTCGACACGTATCGCTGGCCCTACTTCCCCGAGGCGTACCTTGCCCTCGCCGATGCGGCGACCCGCACGGGCCACGAGAAGGAAGCGGCGTCGACGCTTCGAAAGCTGGACTACCTCCTGGGCAAGAGCGCGGGAAAGAACCCGGTCATTCGTGGGGCGCAGGGACCTGCTGGTAGCCAGACACCGGCGTCGTCGCTCCCCGCGCCCTTCGCGACACCGTAGGCCCGCGAAGCAGCTGCATCGGGTGTCCGGCGGGCGTGAGACGGAGGGCTCGCCCCAGCAGGGCCGCGGTTACCAGCGTCCCGGGAACGTAGAGGGCGACGATGAAGAGCCACCAGCCAGGCGTCCACGTGTAGCCCTTAAGCCATAAGTAATGGTCGATGTAGCGGAAGGGCTCGTTCATGATCAGGACGGCAAGCGACATTGGGCCCATCCAGATGAGTGTTCGCCCCGGCAGGCTCACCTCAACGCGCCCTGGAGCCTTCACCAACAGCGGTAGCCCCGCCGTCGCCAGACCGGCCGCCATCAGCGGAAAGGCGACTGTTCGGAAATAGCCGTTGCCGTCATCGATGCGGGCGCCAAGAAGATAGAGCGCGATCCCACCCACCAGGCACAGCACGGTTGGCGCAGCACCACCCACAACCTTCCGCGCTTGTTCGCGGCGCAGCACAAGGAGATAGCCGAGCGCCATGCCGAGGACGAAATCGAAGATGCGGAACGGGAACCAGATCGTGGTGATCCAGCCGTGCACACCTAAGTGACCGCCGTACTGCAGCAGCAGCCCGGCGGTCGACGCCACGGACAGGACCAGCGAGCCAGCGAGCACGCTCCCAACGCCGTAGCGTTCCGTTAGACGAAAGAGCAGCGGGAACAACAGATAGAACTGGAAAATCAAGGCGACGAACCAGAGGGGATTCGGTGGCGCCAGAGACCAGTGCAACTTCCAGAGTCGCGGCAGCAGAAAGATGCTCGCGTAGAGCTGGTCCATGTCGAAGTAGGGGAAGATACCCACGTGCGTCCAGTTGTAACGGAAACTTCCTCCCTCGTTGTCTGTCTTAACGATGGCCAGCAGGGCCAGGCTCAGGACGACCACCGCGATTCCTGCCCAGTAGGCGCGCAGCAGACGGCTCAGCCGCCGCTGATAGAAGGTGATCCAGTTCGGCATGCCGTTCGTCAGGGCGGCCATCGTAAGTGCGATACCGCTCAGCGTGATGAAGAGCGATACGCCGTCGCGGCCGGAGTGGAGCAGGATTTCGCCGCTCGAGGTGAGGCCGGCCAGCAGGTCGCCGCTCTTCAAGTAGCCGCCAACTTGGGCCATTTGCACCGAGTGCCGGGGCGGAAAGGCGAAGGTTCCGGTCGTGAAGCCCCAGAGGTGGAAGACGACGACGCCCAGGATCGCGATCCCGCGTAGCAGGTCGATGCCGAGATCGCGCTCTCGCCCTGCGGGCCTGAGGTCGCTCATATTGCCCCTTCAATGTTGCCGTCGGCGCCCGCCGTCCCAACTGAAAACGCGGACAGGACGGAAAGCATTCCAGACGTTCGGCGGGGTAGCTAGAACGTTACAGGCTGCGCCTGAAGGAGTCAATTTGACCGGCCAAGCGTTGCTTATGGTAATAGCGGCCGGGCATCTGCTAGGATCGTCTCCACCGAGGCGTTTCCCCGCCCCTCGGCCCGCAGCCCCATGGGAACGTCCGTTTGTTCTCCTCGGTAACAGCCCAGATTGGACGTACGTTCTCGATATGAGCGGCTCGGCTTGCCTCCGAGCGGCAAAGAGGCGGACTGAGGCAGACGGTGGTTGACGAAGCCCGAGGCAACCTTCAGGCGGTGGCGCTTCCCAAGCGTCCTGCCATCGATCAGGCGTTCATCTGGCAGGCGGCGCGCGCCCTCCTCGCTGCGCTGGGCGTGCTCGCGCTCCTCCTCATCATTTTTCGCGCTACACCGCTCACGCACCTGCCCGACTATCCGGCCGTGCTGCTGGCGTTCCTGCTGTCCGTCACCGTCCCCGGCTACTTCGTCCAGCGGGCGCTGCTCAACGACGCGCACCCGCTGGCGAAGCTCGCCGCTATGCCCGGCCTCGGCCTCGCGCTCGTCGCGCCGCCCGGCTTCCTGGCGCTGGAGGTGCACACCAGCCTCGCCGCCTTCGGGGTCATTTACGCGGTGTTCGCCGCGATCGCCTGCGGCGTCTCGGTGCTGTTCTGGCGCGACGAACGCGCTGCCGGCGATGCTTCTGCGCGCGTTGACGTCAGCCCGGTTGTGCTCGCCCTGCTGCTGATCGTCATCGGCGGCATCATGACGACGCCTTACTGGGCGAACGACCGCGTCTCAGGCGACTTCGACGACTGGACCTACATGGCCTACGCGCGCGACTACGTCAGCGCCGATCACATGAACAAACACGAGCCGTTCTTCGGCACCGACGACCCGCCGACGCCGCGCATGCGCGA
>JBIOYF010000110.1:0-8939 GCA_044870035.1 Dehalococcoidia bacterium | reverse complement strand
AGCAGGCCGGCCACGTCCTGAAGGATCAACGCCGCATCGATGCTGTTGACGGAACCGCTACAGTCGCTGTCGCCGGGCGAAGCAGAGGGGCCTCCGGCGCATTCGACCGAGAGCATGTCGGAACCGGCCTCTCTGTGCTCCTCGGGGTCGTCGTCTGCGAGCACCGTTTCGCCCGCGCCGTGCGCCAGCGTGATCGTGCCGCTGGCAGCGCAGGTGAAGTCGAACGTCGCGATCAGGCCCGGCGACTCGAGCGGTGGCGCCGGAGCCACAGCTATCGTACAGCCGGCGTTCTCCCAGTCGGGCCCGGAGGCGGTCGCCTCGAAGGCGCAGCCGTCCCAGACGGATTCGCCGCGGCCGGACGATGCGATGCCGCTGTACGTGAGGTGCGCCGATAAGGCGCCGGCGGCCAGCCCAGCATTGTCGATGAGATAGACGTTCACCCTCAAGAGCCCGCCGGCGCCCTGCACCTCGCACGTGGTGTTCGTCACCTGCACCGGAACGCTGTCCGGCGCGCCGTTGCCGACCGCCCTGGGAACGCCGGTCCCGCAATCGTTATCGCCGTCGCGGTCGACGTTGATGGCGAGCGCGAAGTCGAGGCCGGGGTGGGGCGCATGAGCTCCGGCGGGCCCGCCGCCCAACCGTGCGGCCAGCACGAGGACAACGAGCACGATCGCGAGAAGACTGAGGGGAGGACGCCGCATCAGGGCCCGGCTGCCTGCCTGCGAAACAGCATTATGGAAACTACTATACCGTGATTCTCGCGCCGGGCAAGGTCGCCTCCACGCCGCTAGACCAGGTCCGTGTCGCCTAACTGAAAGTGGACTGCGGCCCCGGGGCTGGCCAGGAAATCGATCTCGGCGCGCGGCGTGCGCAGCGCAAGGTAGGTGAGCTTGACCGAGCGCTTGACGCGAAAGCCGCGATCGAGGAAGACAGTTTTGTAAGGATGGTGCGTCTGGCACCATCCCTCCACCGCGCCCGCGTTCAACGCCACGGCGTGCGCGATCGCGTCGTCGACGAGCGCGGCCGCGACATCGAGCCGGCCGGGCAATACGAGCAGATCGGCGATCCGTGCGCGGCCTTTCGATGATGCCAACACGGCGTAGCCGAGCAGTCTCCCGTCCGACTGAGCGAGACGCAGCCGAAACGTACCGGCGCGCGGATCGCAATAGCGCCAGTTGAGGTACCGCTGACTGCGTTCGAGTATCAGGTCGAACTGTCGCGACGCTTCGGCGTACAGCTCTTCGATCCGCTCGTCGAAGCGCTCGCTGTCGACGATACTCCACGACATCGTCGGGGGCGCCGGCGGCCGATCCTGCAGGTCGAGCGTGAGGACGTCGGCGCGGTTGCCGAAGTAGTGGATGTCTTCTTTCCTACGCAGGCTCAAGATGGCCGGATCGCTCCCGTGGCCGATGTGTAGATCGATCTCCTGCGCGAAGCGTTCGTGGCCAAACTGGCGGATGGCTGCCATGATGCCGCGCCGCTGGTAGTCAGGGTCGACAGCGGAGTCGAAGCCGTTGCGCACGAGGGCCACGCGGTCGCCGATCTTGATCTTCTGGATGAAGAACTGGCGGGCGGCGACGAGCCTCCCTCCGCCCTCAGCGACGATCGTATAGCGGTTCGCCGCGGGGTGGCTGGAGAGCTTCCAGCGGAGATGATCGATCGGAGGTGTCGCCGTCTCGACGTTGGGCCAACCCTGGAAGGCAGCTTGGAGGAGCGAGACGAGGGCCCCCTCATCTCCAGGTTCGAAAAAACGCAGGCTGACGCTTTCGTTCAGGGTGCCTCCCGGCCGCCGGACGCCAGCCAGTCTAGCAGCGCAGCGCCGGGTCTCACAGGCCACGACTTTCAGCCGATACTACTATGAAGGCATGGAAAAGGGCGACTTCCGCCGAGAAAAGCTGGCCGAGCTGAGCTTCGACCAGTTGCCGCGCCGTCCCGATACAGGTTTGCGCGGCTTCGCCCACCGGCTGCACCACCGGTGGTTTCGCTTCATGGCGTCCGCCGGATGGGAGAAGGCGTTCTTCGCCTTTGCCTGCCTGGTCGCGGCGGTCGTTGCCCTGATCGGCATCGTCGCGCTGGCCACGCGCGGCGGCAACGCTGACCACCCGAGCGGGCCGTCGGCGAGCCTGCCCGAAGGGACCACCACCAGCGTCTCGGGCGTCAAGGCCACTTCGACCGCCATCATGATCAACGTGCCGGTGATACCGACCAGGCTACCGACCAGCACTGAGGTGCCGGACGAGGGCGCGAACCGCGCAGACTGCGACGCGATCCGCGGAACGCCCTACGAAAGCGACGCCGAGCGCGACTGGTACGCGGAGAACTGCGGATCGGCCAGGGGGACGCCGACGCGATCCTCGGGCCCAACGCCTCCGCCGGGGCCGACACAGCCTCCGCCCCCGACTGTGCCCCAGGGCGTCTCTGCGGGCGAGGCGATCTCGCTGGCTGTCGACTGGATGACGACGTCCGCACCCAAGTCATACACCGTCGACCCGGGAACGTGCAGCGCGGTGTACCTGGGCGATCACTGGGTCGTCAGCTGTACAGCACAGCTGTCGGGCTGCCAGAACGAAGCCTGTGAACGTCCGCTCCAAGTTTGTGTCTTCGCCGACCGGCGCGTCGTGCCGGCCTCGAGCTGCTAGGACGGCCGGGCTCCGCCTGAGCCAGGCCCGCTGATTGCTGGCCTCCCGCTTTCGCTCTGTCCTCTTCTAACGGGCTAACGACGTTTACGGCGTCGCCGAAGGCGCGGGCGGCGGCGTGTTCGTCAGTACGGGCGGCGGCGTGTTCGTGGGCGCCGGCCGCGGCGTGTTGGTCGGAACGCGCGTAGCGGTCGGCGGTTCTTCCGTCGGCGAGGGTTGCGGCCGCGGGGTTTCCGTCAGCGTCGGCGTCGATGTAACGGTTGGCGTGCGCGTACGTGTCGCGGTCCTTGTCAGCGTCGGCGTCGTCGTTTTGTCGTTCGCCGTTCCGCCGCTGTCGAACGCGCCGGCGGTGCAAAGCCCGCCGAAGATCACCAGCACGATCAGCAACCCTCCGCCCAGCACCGCGACGAGCGGACCTCTGCCGCCGCCCCAGTCCGAAAACCGGTCGAACAGGCCGGGACTCCAGCCCGTCGTGGAAAAGTCGCCGGCCGGACGCCCGCTGCCTGCGGTCGCGCCGGGCAGTGCGGGGCCTGGCACGGGTCGCGGAGCGGGCGTGATCACGGGCGCGGGCGCAGAAGCGGGCGCCGCGGCCGCTGCGGCCTGTCCCGGGAGGAGCGGGCCCGTGGGGGTGGCCTCGCCGCCTTCGCGCGCCTTGAGCAACCGGCTGAGCATGATCGCCTGCCAGCCGGGCGGCGCGGGCGCCACCGCGATGGACGCCAGCACGTCGGCGGCGCTGGGGTAGGCACGACGGGTAGCCTGGCAGGTCGTGCATCCGGCCAGATGATGCAGGATCCGGCGTCGCAGCGACGACGACCACTTGTCCTCCGCGACGAGGAAATCGAGTTCGAGGCAGGCGCGGCGGCCGTAGTTCATCAGAACAAGAGATGAGAACGAATCCTCCAGCGCCACGCGGGCGCGGTCGAGGCGGGTCTGCACCGTCTGCGGTCGGGCGCGGACGGTGCCACCTATCTCCTCGTCCGAGAGGCCGCGCCGGATGCTCAGGTCCAGCAGCTCGTAGTCTTCGGGCCGGTTCTCGCGCGCGGCTTGCCAGGCGAGTCGCGTCAGCTCGTGTAGCTCAGAGCCGCCGACCTGCCGTTCCAGCCGGGCGGGATCAGGCACGACGAACGCCTCTTCGCCTTCCACGACGCTGACGCGGCGCCGGCCGACACGCTCGGCCAGGTCGTGGTGCGCTCCGGCGAAGAGCTGCAGCTTGATGGAAGCCGGTAGCGCACCGGACTGGAGCGCTTGGTGCAGGCGGAGGAAGCTCGACTGCAGGACGAGCGCGGCGACATCGCGGTCGCGCGAGATGCGGATCGCGTAGTCGAAGATCTCCGGGAAGTAGTGATTATACAGATCAGAGAACGCGCGCTCGTCGCCTCCTGCGGCGAGCCGCGCGAGCTCTTCGTCGGTTTGCTGGCCGCCGTTCATCCCTGAGGCAGCTCCTTACTTCGCCGCCCCATAGTGTACACGTTCCGAACGGTAGGTTCAGCTATCATACGCGCATGCAAGACCGGCTCCTGAGCAACACCCAATGAAGGCCGGCAAGCTTCCCTCCGGGCTGCTCGCGCGGCTGCTGGCGAGACTGCCCGCCGACCCGCGCCTGCTTATCGGGCCGGGTATCGGACTGGACGCGGCGGCGATCGATCTTGGCGGCGGCCGGGTGCTGGTGGCGAAGGCCGATCCCGTCACGTTCGCCTCGGAACGGATCGGGCGCTACGCCGTCCATGTCAACGCAAACGACGTGGCATGTCTGGGCGCGAGACCGAGCTGGTTCATGGCAACGGTACTGCTGCCGCAGGACGCGACCTCCGAGCTGGCTGAATCGATCTTCGAGCAGATCCGCTCGACCTGCGCAGAGCTGGGCGTGACGCCGGCCGGCGGACACACGGAGATCACCGTCGGGCTGGACCGGCCGATCGTCGCAGGTGCGATGCTGGGCGAAACGACGGTGGACGCGCTGGTGCGGCCTGAGCGCGCGCTGCCGGGCGACCACCTGATCCTGACAAAAGGCATCGCCGTAGAGGGTACGGCGCTGCTTGCGCGCGAGGCGCCGGCTGCGCTGCGCGAGCGCGGCGTCGATCAGCGTACGATCGAGGCAGCAGCGCGGCTGCTTGACGAGCCGGGCATCAGCATCGTGCGTGACGCGCAGGCGGCCTGCGCGGCGGCGCGTGTGCACGCGCTGCACGACCCCACGGAAGGCGGCCTGGCGACGGCGCTGCTGGAGCTCTCGCAGACCACGGGATACCAGCTGCATGTCCGCTCGGCGGACATAACCGTGCTCGCTGAGACGCGCTCCATCTGCGCCGCGCTCGCGCTGGAGCCGCTCGGCCTGCTCGCGTCAGGGGCGCTCCTCATCGTGGTGGACGAAGCAGATTGTGACAGTGTTCGCAGAGCGCTTACCGCCGAGAACGTTGCCAGCTGCTGCATCGGCGAACTGGCACCGACAAGGGGAGCCGCTATAATAGACGAGCACGGCCGGCCGATTCGGCGCTTCGAGCGGGATGAGGTGGCCCGGTTTTTTGAGGGGGAGGCAGAGACCACAGGGAGGGACCGCCCGCCTTAGTCCCGGCATCGATCGGGACATACGCAGGTCGCTAGGGGAACACATGGCAGAAGCACGACCCAGTACGATCGGCCAGCTCCGCGATTCCGGTTATCGCGTTCCGTCCGTCAAGGAGGAGATCAGGCGCAACCTGATCGAGAGGATCCGCAAGAAGGAAGAGATGCTGCCGGGTATCATCGGCTACGAAGAGTCGGTGATCCCGCAGCTGGAGAACGCGATCCTCTCCGGCCAGGACATCATCTTCCTGGGCGAGCGCGGCCAGGCCAAGTCGCGCATCACGCGGGCGCTGATCGGCTTGCTCGATGAGTACGTGCCTGCCGTCGCCGACTGCGAGATCAGCGACAACCCGTTCGACCCGATCTGCAAGCAGTGCCGCGATCGTATCGCCGAGCTGGGCGACAAGACGCCCATCGAATGGGTCCAGCGCGACCAGCGGTACGGCGAAAAGCTGGCGACGCCGGACAGCACGATCGCCGACCTGATCGGCGAGGTCGATCCGATCAAGGTGGCCGAGGGCCGCTACCTAAGCGATGAGCTGACGATTCACTACGGCCTGATCCCGCGCACGAACCGCGGCGTCTTCTGCATTAACGAGCTGCCCGACCTGGCCGAGCGTATCCAGGTCGGTCTGCTCAATATCATGGAAGAGCGCGACGTGCAGATCCGCGGCTACCGCATCCGCCTGCCGCTCGACATCATGATCGTGGCCAGCGCCAACCCGGAGGACTATACGAACCGCGGCCGCATCATCACGCCGTTGCGCGATCGCTTTGGCGCTCAGATCCGCACGCACTACCCACGCTCCGTGGTGCACGAGATCAGCATTATGGAGCAGGAGACCACACGCTTCGAGGACGACAAGTACGAAGTGACGGTGCCCGACTACATGAAGGAGATCGTCGCGGAGATCACGCGACTGGCGCGGCGGAGCCCGGACATCAACCAGCGTTCCGGCGTATCGGTGCGCGCCTCCATCGCCGACTACGAGAGCTTGTTGGCGAACGCATTCCGGCGCGCGATCCGCACCGGCGAGCGCGACGTCGTGCCGCGCATCAGCGACCTGCCCCACATCATGCCGACGCTGACCGGCAAGATCGAGTTCGACACCGTGGAGGACGGCAAGGAAGAGCAGATCCTGGAGAAGTTCATCCAGGCGGCGACCGTGGCGGTCTTCAATCGACACTTCAACGTCGTCGATCTCGAGGAGGTCGTGACGAAGTTCAAGTCGGGCACCTCAGTGGAAGTCTCCGACACGCAGCACTCCAAGGAGTATGTGAAGACCGTCAAGCAGGTCGACGGCCTCGACCGCGCGGTCGCCAAGCTTGAGCCGGGCGAGAACGTCGCGCTGATCGCTGCGGGCGTCGAGTTCATTCTGGAGGGCCTGCACCTGAACAAGCGGCTGAACAAGGACCGCGTCGCCGGCCGCACCCAGTACCGTGGCTAACTCCCTGCCTTACTGAACGTCGCGTTCTAGCGCGCCGGGGCGAGCCCCTACCCGCCTGAGGCACCGTCCAAAGCAAAAGGCGTTATAATACCCTCGATTGGATTGCCGCGCGTAGAGTAGGTGACGACGATGGTTCTTTCGTATCGGTACTCGGAATGGGACGGCACGCAGGAGATCCCGCCGCTCGACCCGGACGAGCTGCTCGAGGCGCTCACCGACGACCTGATGAACTTCGGCGATCTGCAGCACGCGCTGCGCAATCTTCTGCAGCGCGGCATGCGCAACCCCATGGGCCAGCGGCTCCAGGGCCTGCGCGATCTGCTCCAGCAGCTCCGTCAGCAACGCCGCCAAACGCTCGATAAGTACAACCTCTCGTCCGCGTTCGACGACATCGAGCAAAAGCTCGAACAGGTGCTCGATATGGAGCGCAACACCATCGATCGCCGGCTGCAGGAAGCGCTCGGCGAGCAGGACGGCGCGCCGGCGGGCGAGCAAGCGCCGCCAGGCGAGAGCACGCAAGACGAACAGGGCGGCGAGGCGCAGCAGGGCGGCCAAGCGCAACGTGGCCAGCCATCGCAGGGCGGGCAGCAGGGTGGCCAGCAGCGCTCGTCCGCCGGGCAGCAGCAGGACAGCGACAACTCAGAGTTCGCCAAGATGCTGCAAAACATCACCGAGCGCAAGCGCCAGTTCCTCGAAGGTCTGCCGGAGGACATGCCCGGCAAGATCAAGGAGCTCCAGAATTACGAGTTCATGGACCCGGAGGCGCAGGCGCAGTTCCAAGAGCTCATGGAAATGCTGAAGAAGGCGATGACGGAGACCTTCTTCAAGGACATCCACCAGCAGATCGCGAACATGTCGCCCGAAGACATGGCGCGCATGAAGGACATGGTGCGCGATCTCAATCAGATGCTGTCCGACCGCATGGCGGGCGGCGAGCCGAACTTCGAGCAGTTCATGCAGCAGTACGGCGATCTCTTCGGGCCGAACCCGCCGCAGTCGCTCGACGAGCTGATCGAGCAGATGCAGCAGCAGATCGCGAACATGCAGAACCTGCTCGATAGCCTGCCCGCCGACATGCGCCGTCAGCTGCAGGACCTGCTGATGGACAAGATCGGCGACCAGGACCTGCAGGCGGAGCTATCGGAGCTGGCCGCGAACCTCGAGCTGCTCTACCCGATGCGCGACCTGCGCAACCAGTACCCGTTCCGCGGCGACGAGGAGCTCGACCTCAACGAAGCGATGCAGCTGATGGACCGCATGCAGTCCATGGACGAGCTGGAGCGCCAGCTCGAGCGCACGCAGTACGGCGGCGACGTCGACGAGATCGACCCCGATAAGCTCGAGGATATCCTCGGCGAGGAAGCGCGCGAGACGCTCGAACAGCTCAAGCAGTTCCTCGAGATCCTCGAGGACGCCGGCTACATCCGCCGTCGCGGCAACACGTGGGAGCTCACGCCCAAGGGCACGCGCAAGATCGGCCAGAAGGCGCTCGGCGAGATCTACGCCCAGCTCAAGAAGGACAGCTTCGGCCGCCACCCCCAGCGCGAGTCCGGGACGGGCAGCGAGCGCTCGGACGACACGAAGGCGTACGAGTTCGGCGACCCATTCCACCTGGCGCTGGACAAGACGATGATGAACGCGCTCCAGCGCGAAGGCCCCGGCACGCCCGTCAAGATCAACCGTAACGACTTCGAGATCTACCGCTCGGAGCAGCTCACGACGACGTCCACTGTGATGATGGTCGACCTCTCCTGGTCGATGGCGCTGCGCGGCAGCTTCCAGGCCGCGAAGAAGGTCGCGCTGGCGCTCCACAACCTGATCAAGACGCAGTTCAGCCGCGACAGCCTCTACATCATCGGCTTCTCCGCCTACGCGCGCGAGCTAAAGGCGGAGGAGCTGCCCTACGTCCGCTGGGACGAGTCGGTGCTGGGCACGAACATGCACCACGCCTTCATGCTGGCCGAGCAGATGCTCTCGAAGCACACCGTCGGCACGCGGCAGATCATCATGATCTCCGACGGCGAGCCGACGGCGCACCTGGAGCGCGGCCGCTCGTACTTCGCCTACCCGCCCAGCCCGATCACGATCCGCGAGACGCTGAAGGAAGTGAAGCGCTGCACGAAGAAGGACATCACCATCAACACCTTCATGCTGGACCGTAACTACTACCTGAAGGAGTTCGTCAACCAGGTGGCGAAGATCAACAAGGGCCGCGTCTTCTACACCACTCCCGATAAGCTCGGCCAGTACATCCTGGTCGACTACGTCAAAAACAAGCGCAAGAACATCCGCTAGG
>JBIOYF010000109.1:0-9253 GCA_044870035.1 Dehalococcoidia bacterium | reverse complement strand
CCATGTGCGGCCCCCGGACCCTGAGCCCCGTCGAAGGGTCGGCTGCGTCGCTCATGTCACTTCTGCCTCTTTTTCCCCAAGCTCGCTTGCGAGCTTCTCGAAGAGGCCGGGCTGGAGGCCCTTGTGGAGTTGCTCCTCGTCCAGCTCCTCCTCCAGCTCATCGGCGATGGCGCTCGCCAGCGGGCCGGTCTGGCCCTGGTACTTGCTGGCCGTGCTGCCGTAGGGACGCTCGGCGGGCGACGAGAGGCGTTCGAAGGTGAACATGCAGACGCGCATGCGCGGGTAGAGCGCGACGGGCATAACGCCGAGGTTGCCCAGCTCCATCGTCGCGGTGCCGTCCCAGCCGGGGTGGAAGATGCTGGCCGTGCTGTGGACGATGATGCCCAGCCGCCCCAGGCTGCTGCGGCCCTCGAGCCGGCCGAGCAGGTCGTCCGCGAGCGTGAGGCGCTCCAGCGTGGTGGCGAGCACCAGCTCGTGCGGGTGGATGATGAAGGGCTCGCCGGCCTTGACGACGATCTGGCGCGTCGTGCCCTTGCTCGTATCGGCACGACGGGGGTCGATGTAGGCCTGCTTGTTGCGCTCGAAGACGAGGAAGGTGAAGCCGAGCCGGAAGTCGATCCCGTCCGGGCCGATGCGCCGCTCCAGACCATCGGCCGGTTCGATCTTGATCTGGCCGCCCTTGAGGGCCTGGCGGATATCGCGGTCAGAGAGGGTCACGGGAGTCTCCTTGGAGGATCAGTATAGCGATGAGCGCCGTTCGTGGAAGGAGGTTCGCTAGCTAGGCGTGCGCGAGCGGACTCGTTGCGCCCGTGCGGCGAGCGCAAAACCGCACGCCGAGCCGCCCGCGATCAGCAGCACCGCGAAGAGTGGCCAAGCGAACTGCCCGGCGGAAGCACCGCCCGCCGCGTTGACGGAGAGACCGCCGACCGGACGCGGCGTGGCAGTCGGCGTGGCAGTTCCGGTCATAGTCGGCGTGGCCGTCGTTGGGTATGGCGCGACCGGCTGCCAGTCGGGAGAGAATCCCTGGTCTGCAAGCAATGTGAGGCCAGAGCCATCAACGTTCATGCTGTAAATGCCGCTCACCGCGAATGCGGTGCCCGATCCCCGCGCGAACGCTATCTTGGAGCCATCGGGTGACCAGGCGGGATCCGCATAGCAATCAGAACCCCCAAGGAGCGTTGTGAGTCCCGTGCCGTCTCGATTGACCACGAGGATGTCGTTGTGACATTCATAGAGCGTGACCTCGAGATGGGTGAACGCGATCCTGGATGCATCGGGAGACCAATCAGGACTGGTGACATTACTATCCGTGACCACCAACTGCGTCTCGGCGCCGCCGGCGTTCAGAAAGAGCTGATGCCTCCCTGAGTAGGGCGGCCTTCTCGAGACGAATGCAATCGTTGTCCCGTCCGGCGCCCACGCCGCGTCGATGTCGTTGTCGGGGTTGGTCGTAAGTTCCATTGCGCCGGTGCCGTCAGCGTTCATGGTGGCGATATCGTTATCGAAGCCGCTCCGGCGCGTGAAGAACGCAATCTTCGTCCCATCGGGCGACCAGGCGGGATTACCATCAATTCCCGAATAGTTTGTGAGGTTCGTCTGAGCACTTCCATCCGCGTTCATGACGTAGATCTCGGGATCTCCGTCCCGGTCAGTCGCGAATGCGATCTTCGACCCGTCCGGCGACCACGCCGGGTAAAACTCCTGCGCGCTTGTGAAGGTCAGTCGGGTCTGCGCGCTGCCGTCCGGGTTCATCGTGAAGATCTCATAATTGGGATCGAAGACGTCGCTGTTTACGTCCCGCACGAACGCGATCTTTCCGTTCGTCCCGGGGAACGCGGCGTGCGCTGGCCGCGACGCCCAGCCGGCGCCAACGACGGCGACAGTGAGCAGTACACCCAGGAAGAGCCTGAATCCAAGAGACAAGCGTTCGGAACCTCCAAGGCAGTCGCTTTGGGAGGGCTAGCGGGGGAGCCACCAATCGATGAGGAGTATATCACGTTCGAGTGCAGGCAGCTGCGCATAGCAGCGTCCGGCACGTCGGGTTACAGTGGTAGCGTTATGACGCACAAGATCACCGTCGAGCGGAATACGCTGCGCTTCGCGGCGGCGCACTTCGCCACGTTCGAGGGCCAGTGCGAGCCGCTCCACGGTCACAACTACGCCCTGATTGTCGAGGTCGAAGGCGAGCTGACGGACGATAGCTGGGTGGTCGACTTCGGCGCGCTGAAGGAGATCGCGCGCTCGATCTGTAAGGAGCTGGACCACAAGTTCCTGCTCCAGCGCGACAGCCGGGTGCTGCAGATCGATGAGGGGATGAGCAACTGGAAGGTGCGCTTCCAGGAGCGCGGCTGGGTCTTCCCGAAGTCCGACGTGCTTCCGCTGCCGGTCGATAACACGACGGCGGAGCGGCTGGCGCAGTACATCGGCGGCCGGCTGCGCGCGGCGTTGGCCGAACGCGGCGCGACGAACGTGTCGGCGATCAGGGTCGGTGTGGAGGAGCAACCCGGGCAGACGGGATGGTGGGCGAGTTCTTAGTTGTTGGTTGTTCGTTGTTGGTTCGGCCCGCAGTAGTTCGTACGACCGTACCAACAACGAACAACGAACAACCAGGTCACGGCCCGATTTCGTCGTAGGTCCAGAAGACGGGGTCGACGGATTCGCCGTGGACGACGACCTCCCAGTGCAGGTGCGGGCCCGTCGCGAGGCCGGACGCGCCGGAATAGCCGATGAGGTCGCCCTGCGCGACCACCTGGCCGGCCGCCACGGCGGCGCGCGACAGGTGGTGATAGCCGCTGAAGACCCCCGCGCCGTGATCGATGATGACGCTGTTGCCCCGGATGGGCAGCGCGCCGGCGAAGGCGACACGGCCGCCGGCCGAGGCGGACACCGCCGTCCCTTCGTCGACCGCGAAGTCGGCGCCGTGGTGGAAGTCGCCGACCGGGCCGCCGTTGTAGCTGCGCGCGATGCCGTACGGGCTGCTGATGATCGCCTGGACGGGCGGGATGAACGGCCCGGACCAGAGTCGCTCCGAGGTTGACGCCGCGAAGACCTGCGCGCGTAGCGAGGCCTCCTGCTGCCCCACCGTGGGATCGAGCAGGCCCAACTGGTCGGGCGGGATGGTGATGTATTCGACCGGGTAGGCGAAGTCGTAGACGGCGAGCGTGGCGGAGAGCTCGGTGACGGTCGTTCCGGCGCTGTCGAGGAAGTCTACGGTGAGCGGGAAGCGGCCGGTCTCCTCGTTCGCCGCCGCGCCGATGACGCCCCAGAAGCCGCCGGGCATGGGAACTAGCGTGATCGACTCGCCCTTGACGTGGGCGACGGCCGAGGCCGCCGCGCCCGCGACGCGAAGCACCGCCGCCCGGCCCTGGACGACCTCCACCAGCGCCGTCTCGACCGCCGGGACGGGCGTGGGCGTCTGCGTCGGGGTGGACGTGGGCGTGTTGGTGGGGGTGGACGTCCTGGTCGGCGTCAGCGTCGGCGTGGCGGTCGGAGAGGAGCCACCGATGACGCCGCAGCCCGTCGAGAGGGTCAGGAACAGCAGCGCCAGCAGCGGCGGCAGCGGTCGAAGGACGCGTGGCATGACGGTAGGGCCATTGTAGCCGCGTCCGGCGCGCAGAGGCACGGCGCACGGCGCCCCCGTCATCGTTTCGTCACACCTGTTCTCATGTACGCGACCAGGCTTGCTTGATATAATGGCGCAGTCCCCGTGCTCGATTCGAGATCAACACTTCCGCGGAGGTGTCTGGTGGACGACCCGAAGACCATCGCACAACGCATTCGCTCCAACATCGAGCGGGTGATCATCGGCAAGCAGGAGCCGGTCCGGCTCGCCGTGATCGCGCTGATCTGCCAGGGCCACGTGCTGATCGAGGACGTGCCCGGCGTGGGCAAGACGGTCCTCGCCCGCAGCCTGGCCATCTCGACAGGGTGCAGCTTCCGGCGTATCCAGTTCACGCCTGACCTGCTCCCGACGGACGTAACGGGCGTCTCGATCTACAACCAGAAGACGAGCGATTTCGAGTTCCGCCCCGGGCCGATCATGGCGCAGGTGGTGCTGGCGGACGAGATCAACCGGGCAACGCCCAAGACGCAGTCGGCGCTGCTGGAGGCGATGGACGAGCGCCAGGTGACCGTCGATGGCGTGACGTACCCCATCCCGAAGCCGTTCCTCGTGCTCGCGACGCAGAACCCGATCGAATACGAGGGCACGTTCCCGCTGCCGGAGGCGGAGCTGGACCGCTTTCTTCTGCGTATCCACCTCGGCTACCCAACACAGCAGGACGAGGTGGCGATCATGGACGCGCAGCAGGTGCGCCACCCGATCGAGTCGCTCGGGCAGGTCACCGGGCCGGACGAGATCGTGGCCGTGCAGTCGGCGGTGCGGGAGGTGTACGTCGACCCGCTGATCAAGGAGTACATCGCCGGCGTCGTCGACGCGACGCGCCGCCACGAGTCGGTCTACCTGGGCGCATCGCCGCGCGGGTCCCTGGGGCTCTACCGCACCTGCCAGGCGGCGGCGTTGCTGGACGAACGGGAGTTCGTGACGCCGGACGACGTGAAGGAGTTGGCCTACGCGACGCTGGGGCACCGGATCATCATCAACCCGTCCGCGCGGGTGAAGGACGTCTCGCCGGCGGATATCGTGAACGGCTGTCTGCAGCGCGTGCCGGTGCCGGGAGCCCGTCCGGGCTGGCAGGCGAAGACGCCGGCGCGCTAGCGAAACAGGCGTCGCCAGCGTGTCATGCTGAGCGGAGCGAAGCATATTTCAGAGCTATTTAGCTGACGCAACAGTCTTTATCAGAAGCCGAAAATCCCAGATGCGAAATACCCTTCGCTTCGCTCAGGATGACACGAGATGGGCGCTCGGAATGACAGAATGAGGGCCAGGGTGACACCTTGAACCACGATGATTCGTAAGGCCATCCGAGGCCTCATCCGCTTCTTGCGGTTCTTTCTGGTGCGGCACCGGTCGCTGACGGCGCTGAGCGTGCTGTTCAGCGTGGCGCTGGCTATCGCGTTCGCCAACGGGTTCTGGCTGATGGCGCGCCTGGCGAACGTGATCCTCGTGGCGCTGCCGCTCGCGTTCGTCTGGTCGTGGTTCAACGTGCGCGGGCTTGAGCTCGCCGTCGAGCGGCCGGCCGACCGGCTCCAGGTGGGCGACCTGTTCGAGGAGCGGATTACGGTCTGGAACCGGAGCTGGTTCACGAAGCTCTGGTTGGAGGTGGAAGACCTGTCGGAGCTGCCCGGCCACACGCCGCGCCGCGTGATCAGCCTGGCCCCGCGGGCGAAGCGGAGCTGGCGCACGGCGTCCGAGTGCGTGCGGCGCGGGCTGTACACCGTCGGGCCGGTACGCGTCTCGACGAGCGACCTGTTCGGGCTGTTCCGCCGTTCGCGCACATTCGGCGAGCGCCACAACGTGCTCGTCTACCCGCGGGCGGTCGAGCTGCCGCGCTTCTGGGCGCCGCCGGCGATGTTGCCGGGCGAGTCGCGCGTGCGGCGGCCGGCCTACTCGGTCACGCCGAACGCGGCGAGCGTGCGCAAATACCAGCCGGGCGACGCGTTCAATCGCATCCACTGGCGCAGCACGGCGCGCACCGGCGAGCTGATGGTGAAGCTCTTCGAGCTGGACCCGGCGAGCGACGTCTGGATCGTGCTCGATATGGACGGGGACGTCCAGGCCGGCCGGGACGACGATTCGACCGAGGAGCACGGCGTACGCATCGCGACGTCGGTCGCGCGCTTCTTCCTGCTGGGCAACCGCAGCGTGGGCTTCGTCGCGCGAGGCGAGCGCGAATACTTGATTGATGCGGAGCGCGGCATCGAGCAGTACGCGCGCATCCTGGAAGCGCTCGCGATCGCGAAAGCCGGGGGCGACGTCCCGCTGGCCGACCTGCTGAACGCAAAGGGTCGCCGCTTCGGCCGGCGGACGACGGTGATCGTGATTACGCCCTCGACGGACGAGGCGTGGGTGGGCAGCCTGCAGCTACTGGCGAGCCGAGGTGTCAAGCTGGCGGCCGTTGTGATGGAGCCACGCACCTTCGGCGGCGAAGGGAGCGCGCTGCTCCTCTTTGGCGAGCTGGCGGCGGCGGACGTCCCAACCTACCTGGTGAAGCGCAGCGACGACCTCTCGGCGACGCTGGCGGCCGGCGCGGAGACGGCGGCCTCCGGAGGCGTGCGATGAGGCAGCTCGGCTGGGGCGAGATGTTCGCGCCGCGCACGGAGCCGCTGGTGCTCGCCGAGGTGCCGGAGGAGCCGCGCGGCTGGCGCAGGCTCCTCTGGTGGGAAGAGTGGCTCACCTTCCTGGTCCTGGGCGCGATGCTGCTGACGGTAATCGCGTCGGTGCAGCAGGCGAAGTGGGTCGACACGATGCCGTCGCTGTATCCGATCGCGTTCTTCGGGCTGCTCGCCGGCGCCCTGCTGGCGCGGGTGCGCTGGCCGGAGCCCGTCGTTCATCTGCTGGCGCTCCCGTTCGGCGCGGCGGCAGCGCTGGGGACGGTCCTGAGCAACCTGGCCGGCGCCACGCCGGGCGACCGGTACTGGGACCTGCACCACCGGATGGCGGAGTGGTTCCACATCGCGTTCTACGGCGGCATCAGCAACGACGACCTGCCGTTCATCGTGCTGGTCGTGCCGCTGGTCTGGCTGTCGGGCTACATCTCAGCCTGGGCGGTCTTCCGCTGGAGCAACGCCTGGCTGGCCGTCATCCCGGGCGGCGCGGTGCTGCTGGCGAACATGAGCTTCCTGCCGGGCGGCTTCAGCCTGGCATTCGTCGTCTTCTTGGTGCTGGCCGCGCTCCTCGTGACGCGCCTGCACCTGCTCGAACGCTCAAAGGCTTGGCGCGCCGAACGCACACCGTACCCGCCGCTGCTCAGCCTCTCCGTGCTGAACGCGACGTTCTGGCTTGCCATCGTGCTGCTGGGCGCGGCCTGGCTGCTGCCGTCGGCCGGCGAGACGAGCAAACTCGAGTCAAGCTGGGAGGGCGTGACGCAACCGCTCGTCCAGCGCTTCGAGGGCGTGAGCCGGCTCTTCGTGGGCGTGAACAACAAGAAGAGCGTGCGCGTCCACGATTTCAAGGACATCCTGCCGCTGCTCGGCAGCATCAAGCTGCCCGACACGAGCGTGGCCGACGTGACGCTGGACAAACCCCTAGACCAGCCGGCGTACTTGAAGGCGCAGTCGTACGAGATCTACACGCCGGACGGCTGGCTGCGCGGCAGCGGCGAGCTACGCAACCTCAAGCCCGGCGCACGGCTGGACCAGCTCGCGCTGAAGGCGCGCGAGGACGTCTCCGCGCGCGTCGTGGTAAAGAGGACGGGCGCCGACCGGCTGCTCAGCCCGGGACAGCCCGGCTCGTTCGATACGCCCGTGCGCGCCCAGGGCTCATCCCGCTTCGAGGACGACGTCAAGCGCGTCGTGCCGCAGAACGGTCTGAAGGCCGGCGATACATACCAGGCCACCGGCAGCGTCTCGGTTGCGACGGAGGACGAGCTGCGCGCTGCCAGCACCAACTATCCGTACTGGATCCAGGCTGTCTACCTCGATCTGCCGGACACGCTGCCTCAGCGCGTGGAGAAGCTGGCCGAGCGCGTCGCCGGAAACGCGGCCAATCCGTACGACACGTCGGTCGCGGTCCAGGACCATCTGCGCACGAATTACCGCTTCAGCCTGAACGTCCCGAAGACCCCGCCCGGCCGCGATGCGGTCGATTACTTCCTCTTCGACACGAAGCGGGGCTACTTCGACTACCACGCGTCGGCGATGGTGGTGCTGTTGCGCTCGTTGGGCATACCTTCGCGCCTCGCGGTGGGCTACATCCTCCAGGACGCGGAGCTCGACGCAGCGACCGGCAAGTACAAGGTGACGGAGGCGAGCGCCTTCGCCTGGCCCGAGGTCTACTTTCCGAGCTACGGCTGGCTGGAGTTCAACCCGACGCCGGACTACGCGTCGATCAGCCGCTCCGGTCCGGTGGAAGACAGCGCCGCACCGTTGCCGCAGATCCCGCCGAACTTCGGGCTGGGCGCGTTCGATCCGAACGCGCCCGAGCCGCAAGCCGACACGCCCGCCGCGACCGAGGGGGCCGGCCGCGTGACGGGCCAGACGACGTGGCTCATCGTCGGCCTGTCCGCGGGCCTCGCCGTGCTGCTGATCATCGGCGCGGGCGGCGCGCACTACGCCTGGACGCGCGGCCTGGCCGGCCTGCCGCCGCCGGCGCGGCTCTGGGGCCAGACCGTGCGGCTCGCGTCGTGGGCGGGGCTGCCGGCGGCACCGGGCCAGACGCCGCGCGAGTACGCCCGCAGCCTCTCGCAGCGGCTCCCCGAGATCGCTGGCGCCGAGGTCCTCGCCGACTCCTACGTGCGCCATCGGTACGGACGGGAGCCCCCCGATCCCACGATGAGCACTCGACTGCAGGAGGCGTGGCGCTCGGTGCGGGGGCGGCTGCTGCTGCGGCTTGTGCGGCGGAAGTAGCTGGGGACTCTTGGTTGGGGATCAGCTGGGGCTCGTTGAAAACAGATTGGGAATGACACGATAGGGGGTTACTTGTCGTTCTGGCGCTTGGCCTTCGGCGGTAGGCGTCGTACAGGGTAGCGCACGAGCCACATCGTGCCGAGGGTGACCGCGACGAAGGCGATCATCAGCAGCGTCGCCCAGACCCACGAGGGAGCGCTCGCAGCGAAGAGCGGATCGAACGGCATCGAAGGCTAGGCCGCGCGCTCGATGCGCCGGCCGCGGCGCAGCGCGAACAGGATCACCGACGTCTCGAGCAGCTCCTCGCCGCCGATCGCGAGGGCGAGCAGCAGCACCCAGAGCTGCTGCGTCAGCCAGGCCGCACCCAGCCCGACGACGGCCAGGCCGATGATCGCGGCGCGGAAGCCGCCGATCCAGACGATGGGCCGATCGAGATTCCAGATCGAGATGCGCAGCGCGCGGAGCAGCGTCGCTGCGCCGTAGATGAAGGCGGCAAAGCCGGTCGCCATCAGCACGGCGCTCGGGTAGGCGCGCCACGAGAGCTCGACGAAGGCGTCCATTCCGCTTCTATTGTCGCTCGCAAGGCGACGGCGCGTCTAGCTGGATGACGTCTTGTTCTTCTCGTTCGGCCGCAGGCCCATCTGCGAAGAGAGGCCGGTACGCTTCTCGAAGGGCGCATCGTCGTCCGCGAAGGGATCGAAGAACGTCAGGCCGGTCTGGACGGAGCGGTGGCCGTACTTGGCGCGCAGGTCGTCGATGGTGCGGACGAGCGTCTCCTGGGCGTTGC
>JBIOYF010000108.1:0-2286 GCA_044870035.1 Dehalococcoidia bacterium | reverse complement strand
TCTCGAAGGGCGCATCGTCGTCCGCGAAGGGATCGAAGAACGTCAGGCCGGTCTGGACGGAGCGGTGGCCGTACTTGGCGCGCAGGTCGTCGATGGTGCGGACGAGCGTCTCCTGGGCGTTGCGGCGCGGCGCGAAGAGGTCGAGCTGCGTTGCGTCCTCGACCAGCTGCGACGCCCCCAGCCCGATCAGCCGGACGGCCCGCCCGTCGCGTTCGAGGGCGGTCTCAAGCAACTCTACTCCGGTGCGGTAGAGGTCGTCGTCGTTGCTCGTGGGGTGTTCCAGCGTGCGGCTGCGGCTGATCGTCGTGAAGTCGCCGTAGCGTAGCTTGAGCGTCACACAGCGCGCCTTGCGGACGGCGCGACGCAGGTCTGCGGCGACGCTCTCGGCATAGCCGCGCAGCGACGCGCGCAGCAGCGCGACATCGGAGATGTCCTGCGCGTAGGTGCCTTCGCGGCTGATCGACTTGGCGACGGCGCGGCCGCCGCTGACGGGCGTGGGATCGATGCCGCGCGCCCGGCGGCCCAGGTCCGGCCCCCACGAGCCGAAGAGCGCCCGCAGCGTGCCCTCCGGCAGGGCGGCGAGCTGGCCCAGCGTGCGAATGCCCAGTCGCGTTAGGTGCGCCTCCGCCTTCGGGCCGAGGCCGGGCAGGTCGCGCACCGGGCGCGGCGCGAGAAACTGCGCCTCGCTGCCGAAGGGGACGAGCAGCACACCGTCCGGCTTGGCGGCGTCCGAGGCGATCTTGGCGACCGAGCGGCCGCTCGCGATGCCGGCGGACGCGGTGAGCTGCTGCTCGTCACGCACGCGGCTGCGGATGGCGTCGGCCGCGGCGAGCGCGAGGTCTTCGTTCGAGGCGTCGGCGGCCACGTGACAGCGCCCGGCGATCACCGGGCCGCAGCCCGTCAGATCGACGTAGGCTTCGTCCAGCCCGCCCGACTCCACGAGCGGTGAGAAGTCGCGCAGGATAGCGTGGAACGCCTTCGAGGCGCGCTGGTAGGCCGGGAAGTCGCCGCGCAGGAAGATCGCCTGGGGGCAGAGCCGCTTCGCCGTCGCGAGGGGCAGCGCGGAGTGGACGCCGAACTTACGCGCCTCGTACGAGGCCGTCGCCACGACGCCACGGCCGGCCGGGTCGCCGCCGACGACGACCGGCTTGCCGCGTAGCGACGGGTCGCGGGCCAGCTCGACGGCGACGAAGAACGCGTCGAGATCGACGTGGAGGATGACACGCGGCGACGGCATGGACTGTCCCTGCCAGCAAGAAGGTTTGTTCTATTGTCCGGCTGGGCGCTGTCCGCTGTCAAGCCCGCTTAGCGGTCCGACTGGTTTCCGGCTGCTCCTCGGTAACGGGCGCAGTGCCGGCGATCGTCGCGAGCGCCCGGTCGCACCACGCCACGTCGCATTCGGCGCGGGCGAGCGCGGCCTCCACCGCCAGGAGGGGCCCGAGCTGCGAGGGGTCCGTGCGCGGCCTCTGCGCACGCTGGGCTTCGAGCTGCGCGACCTCGTTGCGACGCTCGTCACGATACTCCTCCAGCCGGCGGATCAGGACCTCGTGGGGCAGCCGTTCGAGGCAGTAGAGGCGCGTCAGCAGCCGGTCCTTGGGCGCGACACGGCGTGGCGCATCCGATAGCCAGCCATCGAGCGCGCGGGCGCCGGCCGGGCTGAGCGAGTAGACCTTCTTGGGCGGCCGGTTCGGCAGATCGAGCGTCTCGACCTCGAGGAAACCGCCCTTGCGCAGCTTGGCCAGCTCGACGTAGATCTGCTGGAGCCGCGCGTCCCAGAGGTGATGCAGATCGCCCCGCAGCAGGCGGCCCAGCCCATAGCCTGTGTTCGGCTCCTTGCTAAGCAGCGCCAACAGAACGGCCCGGAGCGTCACAACACAGCCAGCCCCGTGACAGCGAAGGCTGGGATAACACCACTGTCAACTACGTGTAGCTTAAGGTACATCGACACGGACGTTACGACTTTTTATGTACTTCCGCAAAGTCCAAATTGCTGTCTATCATCGATGGGTATTGTCCGAGCCATCACTATGGTCATTGTTGACCACGGTTGTGCACACATTCCATCAAGTGCCCGTGAAGGAGGCGTGAGCGTCGTGAAGGAGTCGCGCAGGGGCTAGCTGTCCGGCCCCTCGACGCGGCGGCGCGCGGCTTCCGCCCGGGCGCGCAGCTTTGGCAGGCGCTCCACGCCGATCTGGTCGACCACGGCGGCCCGCAGGCCGTCGTCCGCGAAGTCGTACACATTCGGCTGACCGGGCACGACGAGCAGGACGCCGGCATCGACCGCCT
>JBIOYF010000107.1:0-4731 GCA_044870035.1 Dehalococcoidia bacterium | reverse complement strand
GGCGAGACGCCCCACTTCGACTACGTCGCCGGCGCGGCCGCTCGCGGCGTGATGGACGTTGGGCGCGACACCGGCGTGCCGGCGGTGTTTGGCGTGATCACGCCGGACACGCACGAGCAGGCGCTGGCGCGCGCCGGCGGCAAGAAGGGCAACAAAGGCTTCGACGCCGTCCTCACCGCGATCGAGATGGCGAGCCTGCTACGAGAGCTGAAAGCGCTGTAGTGCATTGGAGGAGCTGTCATTGCGCGAGCAATGAGAGTCTGTCCTGAGCTTGTCGAAGGATAGCTGTCGGCCTCGCCGGGAGCAGCGCTTCGCAGCTCAGGTTGTCCGCTTATCTGCCCGTCATCCGTTGACGATATCCGGCCCTTCCGTTACCCTGAAAGGTAGCCGCGCTACGACAGCGCAGGCCCCCTGAGGAGGACCCCCGCCATGACCCGCGCCGCAGAACGGCCCGCTGCCACGGACGCTGAACACCAAGACGACGAGCTCTACTGGGACGTAGAAGGTGAGCGCCCCGACACCGCGACCAGCGAGGCGCTCAATCTAGCGCACCGCGCCGCCGAAAAGTTCCCGGAGCTGGCCGCGCGTTACAAGAACTTCGCCGGCCCGGTGGCCATCGCCTCAGGAGCGCTGGTGGTGCTCGCGGGCGTGGCCGTCGCGCGGCGGAGGCGTCGCGGCCAGAACGCCGAAGAGATCCTTGAACAGATCACGCCGGCCGAGATCGAACAGGCGGCCCACGCCACGTCGCGCAAAAACCGCCTTATGCGGATGGTCCGCCGAGTCGCCAAGCGGCGCTCGCAAGAGGCCGCCTCTTCCTAGCCCGGCCTCCGGCTAGCCGATGCGACGCCGGGACGAACCCCAGCTTCTCACCCTCGCCATCCGCCTCGGTGCGAACGCGATCGCGCTCTGGGCGGCGTCGGACATCGTTAGCGGCTTCCAGATCGACGGCTGGCCCTCCCTGCTCGCGACGGCGGCCATCTTCGGCGTGGTGAACGCGCTGATCACGCCCGTGGTGCAGATGATCGGCTGCCCGCTCAGCCTGCTCACGCTCGGCATCTTCTCGCTCGTCATCAACGCCGCCATGCTGGCGCTCACCGTCTGGATCGCCGGGGAGCTGGACCTGAAGGTCGAGATCCACGGCTTCTGGGCCGCCTTCTTCGCGGCGCTCATCGTCACCGTCGTGAGCTGGTTCCTGAGCACCTTCGTCGGCCGCCCGCTCCGGCGGGTGCTGCGCTAGCTCGGTGGACCCTCCACGAAGGGGCTCAGGTGACCTTGTAGACGACGTCGCCGCCGCGACAACGGTCCTTCACCTGGATGCCGATCGAGTCGCCCTTCTTGGCTTCACTCACGGACGCATGTTCGACCTGCATCGATTCCACCACCTGCTCCAGGTCCGTCGTGTGGCCCTTGATGTGGATCGCGTCGCCGGCGCGGAGCGCGCCCTCCAGGTCGATGCCTGCTACGCCGATCTTCGCGAAGTAGTCTTTCACAACTCCGATGCGTTGCTCAGGCATGGTCCGCCTCCTTGCTGTGGTGGTGGAGTGTAGCACCAGCCCGCTGATCCATCAACGCCCTGGCTTTGGCAACCGCACCGCCGACTGAAGTCGGCGGCATGGCCGGCGAACCTCGAAGGCCGCGGACGTTCAATCCGCGAGTCTGCCCCTCATACCCACCCATCAACATGTGAACAATCACGCCTTGCGCGTCGTTGACGGAGACGTTAAGACAAGGGCTATACGTAGGAGGCCGCAACGCCAACATGGCGCTCGAAATCGTTCCCATCCGCAGCGATCAGGTCGAAGCCGTGGGCCAGATCGTCTACGAGGCGTTCCACGACATCGCCGAGCGCCACAACTTCGAGCCGGCGTTCCCCGAACCGGCGCTCGCCCAGTTCGTCGTGCGCCTGCTGGTCCAGACTGAGGGTTACGGGACGTACCTGCTCAGCGAAGACGGCAAGCCCGTCGCCTGCAACTTCGGCGACGAGCGCGACGAAGTCGTCGGCGTGGGGCCGGTCGCCGTTGCTGTCGACAGGCAGGGACGCGGCTACGGACGCCAGGTGATGGAGGCGCTGCTCAAGCGAGCGCAGGAGGCGCGCTTCCGGACCATCCGGCTCGTCCAGGTCGCCTACAACATGCAGTCGTTCTCGCTGTATCACAACCTCGGCTTCAACGTGACCGACATGCTCGCGAACGTGCGCGGCCGCCCCGCCGACAGCGAGTCGGCGGTCGACGACGTGCGCGAGTACACCGCGGCCGACCTCGACGCCTGCGGCGAGCTGCACCGTGACGTCCTCGGCGTGGGCCGCCGCCACGACATCGAGCTGATGGCCGGCTTCGCGCCTCCGCTCGTCGTCGAACGCGACGGGCAGATCGCGGGCTACCTCACGCGCTTCCCCGGGGCGGAGACGTTCGTCATGCACGGCGCCACGCGAGACGAGCGGGCGCTGCGCGATCTGCTGATCGGCATGGCCCGCGCCTCGGCCGGCGACCTGCACCTGCTGCTGCCGGTGAGCTACGCCGGCACGCTGCGCTGGGTGATGGGGCAGGGCTTCAAGCTGCTGGAGCTGGACAGCTACATGGTCTGGGGCGAGTACCAGCCGCCCATCGGCGCCTGGGTCCCTTCGCCGTTCTACTAGGTGCGGCTTCCCTCACCCCGATTGCCGTCACCCCTCTCCCTCGATGAGGGAGAGGGGATCAAGGGCTGAGGGACGCCCGAGCCTTGCTGACGTGGAGCGCCTCCCCTACCGGATCCCGCTGTCGTACTGCACCGCTACCGCGGTATACGCCCCCGCCTGCACCTCGACCTGCTGTTCCGCGCCGTAGGGCAGTCCGGCGCCGTCCGGCGACTGCGGCACGAGCGTGTAGCTCCCCGGCGCCAGCGCGACGCGGAAGCGGCCGTCGTCGCCCGACTGCGCGCGTGCCACTTCGACGCCCTGGCCGTCCTCGATCACGATCGTCGCCGCGTACGGCTGGTCCGGGCAGGGCGAGTCGATGCGCTCGACCGGACACATCGGCCCGATCGTGACCGTGCCCTCGATGCCGGAACTGACCGGCGGAGGGTTGTTGTCGCACGTCGCGGCTACTAGAACGACGGCGAGAGCGAGCAGAGGCAGGAAACGGGCGAGCTTCATGCTTCTATTGTAGCTCCTGTCGCCTATCCGGGGCGCGGCTTTGGGAAGCAGGCCTTCCGCATGTGTCACCCTGAGCGAAGCGAAGGGTATTTCAGAATGAGTAAGGCCGACTTCGGCGTACGGACATATGCTTCGCTTCGCTCAGCATGACACGGATGGGGCGTCAGCCCGACACGGACGAGGCGCGCAGTCACCCTGCAATTTCTGTGTCACCCTGAGCGAAGCGAAGGGTATTTCAGAATGAGTAAGGCCCACTTCGGCGTACGGACATATGCTTCGATTCGCTCAGCATGACACTAGTAGCCCCAATCAGCGCTGAGATCGAGCCAGTCCGGATTCTCCGCCTCGATCAGCTCAACCTTCCGCCTGCGGAGCCAGCCCTTCAACTGTTTCTCCCGAGCGATGGCGTCCACAACGTACGTGTACTCTTCGTAGTAGAGGAGACGATCCAGGTTGTACCTGCGCGGGTAGCCCGGGATGAGCTTGTGCTTATGTTCAGACAGGCGTCGTTCGAGATTGTTGGTGACGCCGACGTACAGCATGCGCGCCTCGTTCGCGAGGAGGTAGACGTAAAAGTGGCGGCGCTTCATTCTCGGCCAAGGCTAACTCTTGTGTCACCCTGCAATTCTTGTGTCACCCTGAGCGAAGCGAAGGGTATTTCAGTGCTACCAAAGCCGACGTAGGGGCCGAGAAATATGCTTCGCTTCGCTCAGCATGACACGGATGGGGGCTCAGCATGACACGGACGGGGCGCTTCCCGGCAGAGAGAGCGACCTCGGGAGGGCGGCAGGCCTACGAAGCCCGCGCCTTCGCGACGCTCTCCGCTTCCGCTCCATAGTCGTCCAGCTCTACGTACCCCACGTCGCCCACCGGCATGCGCAGCAGCTTGCCCGCGACGCGGCCGAACAGCTCCGGGTCGCCCGTGGTGTAGAAGCTGTAGCGCGGGCGCTCGTTGTCGCCGAAGGCGTCGCGCTGCGCGAGCAGCTGGCGCACGCGGCGCGCCACCGGCCGCGACGGGTCGTAGACGCGCACGCCCGGCCCCAGGATACGCTTGATGCGCTGTCGCAGGAAGGGATAGTGCGTGCAGCCCAGCCCCACGACGTCGGCCCGGCTGCCCACGACTGGCTGGAGGTGCCGTTCGAGCAGCGCCGTCGTCTTGCTCGTCCGCACGTCGCCCGCTTCGACCAGGTCCTCCAGGCCGTCGCAGCCGACGTTGATCACCTGCTTGTCGTGCGCGAACTGCTCGATCAGGCCGGCCAGATACGGGCTGCGCGCCGTCGCCGGCGTCGAGAGCACCGCGATCGTGCCGGTATGCGTCAGCCGCGCCAGCGTCTTCACGACGGGCACCACGCCGACGAACGGAATCTCCGGGAACGACTCGCGCAGGTGGGCGATACAGTGCACCGTGGCCGTGTTGCAGGCCACCACGACCAGCTTGACGTCCTTGCTGAGCAGAAAGCGCGTGATCCGAGAGGTCAGGTCGCGCAGCTCGTCCGGCGACTTCTCGCCGTAGGGCACGTGGCCGCTGTCGGCCAGGAAGACCAGGCTTTCGCGCGGCAGCAGCTTGCGCGCGGCGCGCCAGACGGTGAGACCGCCGACCC
>JBIOYF010000106.1:0-2204 GCA_044870035.1 Dehalococcoidia bacterium | reverse complement strand
AACGCAATCTTCAGGCCGTTCGCTTCCACGTAGGCCGGCGCGCGCGCCTCGGCAGCGTTCATGCCCGCGCCCGCGTGACGGACGCCGGCGCCATCGAGCGCGGCGATCGTGTCCTCGAGGCCGTCCGGCCCGAAGTCCGCCGCGTGGTTGTTCCCCAGCGAGACGATATCGATCCCGGCGCCGGCCAGGCCCGCGGCGAAGCGCGGCGGCGTGCGAAAGGTGTAGAGCTTGTCGGCGGGCGTGCCGCGCTCTGTGAACGTGCCCTCGAAGTTAGCGATCGTGAGGTCGGCGTTGCGGAGCAACGGCAGCACGCGTTCGAACGGATAGAGCGCGCCGTGTTCGTCCATCAGCGTCGTCAGGTCTCGCGCGAGCATGATGTCGCCGACCGCAGCGATCCTGATCGTGCCGTCGGAGGTGGAGGACGGCGTCGGCGCTGTCGTTGCGGGCGGTGTCGCGTACGACGGCGGCGTTGACACTCGTTGCGTGGACGTGCCATTCGCGCAGGCGATGGTCAGCACGACCAGCAGCCCGAACGCGAAGGCGCGCCTCGACAAGGACGGCACGATAGCTAGATCTTCGCGAGGCGCGCGGAGTAGAGGTCCGGGATCGATTCGAGCTCGCGCAGCACTTCCGGCGGCACCGAGCTGCGCAGGCCCAGCACCATCAGCGCGTGGCCGCTGCCCTCCCGCGCAGGCGGGCTGACACGCATGAGATTGATATTGATCTTGTGATCGCCCAGGAAGGTGCCGACCGCGCCGATCATCCCCGGCCTGTCCACGTTCTCGCAGAGCAGCAGGAAGGGATCGCCGGGCGGGATGTCCACCCAGTAGTCGTTGATGCGCTCGATATGCGTACCGTCGTGGAACGCCGTGCCGGCAACGTGCGTGTGGCCGGCATCGGTTTCGACGGTAACGGTAAGCAGGTTCGCGTACTCGGTTGAAGGGCCCTTCTTCTCCATGATGCGCAGGCCGCGGTGCTCGGCGATGAGATTTGCGTTCACGATCGTCACGTTCTCTTCGCTGACGGGCGCGAGCAGGCCTTTGATCACGGCGGCCTTGAGCGGCGTCACGTCGTAGTCGGCGATATCGCCCAGGTACTCGATCTCGACAGAGCGCAGCTGGCTCTCGCTGAGCTGCGTGGCGAGCGCCGCGACGCGTTCGGCGACATCCAGGAAGGGGCGCAGCACCTCCATCGTCTCGGCGGAGACGAGCGGCGCGTTGACCGCGTAGCGCGCCGGCTCGCCGCGCAGCACCGCGAGCACCTGCTCCGCGACGTCGAGCGCTGCCCGCTCCTGCGCCTCCTCGGTTGACGCGCCGAGGTGCGGGGTGACGATGATCCGCTCGTGCTTGAGCAGCGGGGTCTCGCCGGGCGGCTCCTCGCGGAAGACGTCGATCGCGGCGCCGGCGACGGTCCCTCCGTCGATCGCCTTGATTAGCGCGTTCTCGTCGATCAGCTCGCCGCGCGCGGTATTGATGATGCGCACGCCGGGCTTCATCTGGGCGAACTGCTCGCTGCTGAGCATGTCGCGCGTCGTGGGGGTGAGGCGCATGTGGAGCGAGATAAAGTCGGCTTCGCGCAGCAGCTCATCGAACTGCACGGGCTCCACTCCGAGGCTCTGGAAGCGCTCCGCGGGCAGGAACGGGTCGCATGCGACGACGCGCATGTCCAGCCCGCGGGCGCGGCGCGCGACTTCGCCGCCCACCTGCCCCAGTCCGAGCAGTCCGAGCGTCTTACCGCGCAGCTCGGTGCCGAGAAAGCGCTGCCGCTCCCACTTCCCCGCCTGCAGCGAGGCGAATGCCTCGGGCAGCTTACGCGCCAGCGCGAACATCAGGCCGATCGTATGCTCGGCCGCGGAGATCGTGTTGCCGAGCGGCGCGTTGACCACGAGCACGCCGCGCTCAGTCGCCGCGTCGAGATCGATGTTGTCGACACCGGAGCCGGCGCGGCCGATCACCTGGAGCCGCTTCCCCGCCTCGATGACGGCGCGCGTCACCTTCGTCTCGGAGCGTACGATCAGGCCGTCGTAGCCGGCGATCATCGTGAGCAGCTCCTTGGGCGCGGGCTTGAGCCGCACGTCGACCTCCGCCTCGCGCGCGAGGTAGTCGATGCCCTCCTGGGCGATCGGATCGGTGACGAGCACCTTGGGCATGGTGGCAGTATTGTAGCGACGCGCCAACCGACGGCCCAGCACACGGGGCCGGCGC
>JBIOYF010000105.1:0-16470 GCA_044870035.1 Dehalococcoidia bacterium | reverse complement strand
GGAAGATACGCCAGCGGGTCGACGCGGACGCCGTTGTCGATCACTTCGAAGTGCAGGTGGTTGCCCGTGCAGTAGCCGGTACAGCCGGCGTTGCCAAGCACGTCGCCCTGGTTCACCGTCTGGCCCGCGCTCACCGCGATGCTGGAGAAGTGCGCATAGACCGTCTCGATGCCGTCCGGGCTCATGACGATCACGTGGTAGCCGTACGAGCAGCACGGGTCGCCCCCGGCGAACGTCACCGTCCCCGACGTGGCGGCCACGACCGGCGCGAACGGGTTGTTGAACAGGTCGATGTCGATGCCCAGCGGGTGCGAGGGGCCCATGTAGCTCGAGATCGGGCCGTACACCGGCCAGACCAGCCCGCTGCTGGCGACCGGCTCGCTGGCCGACACGGGCACCGTGTCCGGCGCCGCGACGACCGAGACCGGCGCCGCGGTCGGCTCCGGCAGCACGCTGCTGATGAGAGTAGCGTTCGGCACGAAGACGAGCTGGTTCTCCGTGACCTGGTCCGCGGAGGAGATGCCGTTGCCGGCCCAGCTGATGATGTCGTCAACGGTTACCCCGTAGCGGTCGGCCACGTCGCTCAGCGTCTCCCCGTAGCGCACGGTGTAGAGCGCGCCGTTGCCTGCCGGGACGATCAGCATCTGGCCAACGCTGAGCATCTCTCCGTCGCGGAGTTCCGCGTTGGCTGCGAGGAGGTAGTCCAGGCTGATGCCGTAGCGGACCGCGATCGAGCTGGCGGTGTCGCCCTCCAGGACGGCGTAGAGCGTAAAGGGCGAGATCGACGCCGCCACCTCTGCGCCCGCCGCCTCTCCGGTCGACTCGCTCGCAGGCGTCTCGCCGGCCATAGCGCGCAGGCCCTCGTCCAGCTCGTCGCGCCGGACCGTATCGCTCAGGACCGATGAGGTGAGCACCGGCTCGTCCTGCCGCGAGACGCCGATGCTCGGGACGGACAGCCCGGAGATCGCAACCGATTCGTTGCCGTGGAACGATAGCGCCGTGGGAAAGTAGAAGGCGAGCAGCACGCCAACGCTAATCAGCCCGAGGATCGCACCGTGCAGCAGGGGCCTTCGTTGTTTTCTGGCCCTCGCGTAGCGGTCTACCCCAGGCGCGAAACGCAGGTGCTCGCTTCTTTTTTCAGCGGCACCCGCGTTTGGGTAGCTGCGTGCGTTGAATGCTCTAATAACGACTCCTTCGTCTCACCCCGTCGGGCAGGCCTTCCTAAGGCCCGTCGTAGCCTACACCCGACCCCACATAGGGTCAACCCCGTTTCTGGAATATCTGTTCTAGTTCGAGTTTATGGAACTGTGATATTTCGGGGGAAATTCACGCGGTTATGTAACCGCGGGGGCGACCGCGCAGCGGCTTAGAGCTCTTCTTTGAGCGTCGCGAGGAAGTCGGCGTTGTTCTTCGTGCGGGCCAGCCGCTCCAGCAGACGCTCGGTCGCCTCGGTAGGATTGGGCGAGTTGCTGCCGATCATCGACATCATGCGACGCACCAGCCAGACCTGCTGCAGCGTCTTTTCGTCCATCAGCAGCTCTTCGCGGCGCGTTCCGCTCCGCGCGATGTCGATCGACGGGTAGACGCGCCGGTCCGCCATGCGACGGTCCAGGTGGACCTCCATGTTGCCGGTGCCCTTGAACTCCTCGTAGATCACCTCGTCCATCCGGCTGTTGGTGTCGACCAGGCACGTGGCGATCACGGTGAGGCTCGCCGCCTCCTCCGTGTTCCGGGCCGCGCCGAAGAAGCGCTTCGGCGGGTAGAGCGCTACGGGGTCCATACCGCCGGAGAGCGTCCGGCCGCTGGGCGGCATCGCGAGGTTGTAGGCGCGCGTGAGGCGCGTGATGCTATCGAGCAGAATGACGACGTCCTGGCCGCCCTCTACGAGCCGCTTCGAGCGCTCCAGCGCCATCTCCGCCACGCGCGTGTGGTCCTCGACGGGCTCATCGAACGTCGACGCGACGACGTCGCCCTGGACGGAGCGCTTCATGTCGGTCACTTCCTCCGGCCGCTCGCCGATGAGCACGACCATGAGGTGGATGTCGTCGTAGTTGGCCATAATGCCGTGGGCGATGGCCTTGAGCAGGAACGTCTTGCCTGCCTTGGGCGGCGAGACGACAAGCGCCCGCTGGCCGCGGCCGACGGGCGCGATCAGGTTGATGACGCGCTGGGAAAGGTCGTCCATCCCCGAGCGGCCCGACTCGAGGTCGATCAGCTTCTCCGGGAAGATCGCGGTCAGGTTCTCGAAGTGGGGGCGCTGCTTGGCGACCTCCGGGTCCATGCTGTTGACCGCCTCGACGCGGAGGAGGCCGTAGTACTTCTCGCTGTCCTTGGGCGGCCGTACCTGGCCCATCACCAGGTCGCCGGTGCGGAGGGCGAAGCGGCGCACCTGGGATTGGGAGACGTAGACGTCGTTTACCGTCGGTAGGAGCGTTTCGCCGCGCAGGAAGCCGTAGCCGTCTTCGACAGTCTGGAGGATGCCCTGGGCGAAGAGATTGCCTTCCTTCTCGGCCTGCTTCTCCAGGACGCGGACGATGAGCTCCTGCTTCTTGAGCGCGCTGTAGCCGGTGATGCCCAGGTCCTTGGCCAGCTCCAGCAGGTCTTCCCTGGTCTTCGTTCCTAGTTCGGCAATCGTCAATTGTGGCTCCGTTTCCTGGCGCAGCTTCACGCCCACACGCGGCCATGTAACTTATCGTTACGGGGCGTTCGATTCAGTAGGGGGACACCGGCACCGGGAGATGTAGGGCGCCGGGTGGTTTCAACTGTATGCTGAACGACCTTGGTACCTACTCACATACCGTATCTGGCGCGTTAATGTCAAGACTTGGCCTGTTCGGCAACGCCCTCCCGCTGGTAGCTCTTCGAATCGGCGATGAAGCGCTCGATGCCCGTATCGGTCAGCGGGTGCTTGACCATCGCCTTGAGCACTGAGAACGGCACCGTCGCGATCGTCGCCCCCGCCTTCGCCGCCTCGATCACGTGGCGGGGGTGGCGGAGGCTGGCGGCCAGCACCTGGGCCGGCAGGTGGTAGCGGTCGAAGATCTCCACCGATTCGCGGACGACTTCCATGCCGTCCTGCCCAGCGTCGTCGATCCGCCCGACGAACGGGCTGACCAGCGTGGCGCCCGCCGTCGCCGCCAGCAGCGCCTGGTTGGCCGAGAAGACGAGCGTCATGTTGATCTTGATCCCCTCGCGGGAGAGGACGGAGGTTGCTTCGAGGCCGGTCTCGTCGATCGGGATCTTCACCACCACGTGCGGGTGCCAGGTCGCCACGTCGCGGGCCTCCGCGAGCAGCTGGTTCAGCTCGCGCGAGACGCACTCGGCGGAGACGGGGCCGTTGACCGCCTCGCAGATCTCGACGACCCGGTCTCGATACGTGACGCCCTTCTCCTTCGCCATCAGCGATGGGTTCGTCGTGACGCCGGCGAGAATGCCCATCTGGACGCCCTGCCGGATCTCGTCGATGTTCGCCGTATCCAGAAAGAGACGCATGGCCACTCCTCTTGGTGATGCTTACTGGGCCGTCAGCCCGACACGCCAGGGCGCGTCCAACGATTCGAGCCAGGCTAAAGCCTGTCCCACGAATCCAAACCAAGCACTAGGAGCCACCACTGGCAACGACGGTGCTGACGTCGGCGACCCGAACGATGGCCGGAGCCTCCTCCGCGGGTGGCAGCTGGCCGGCGTGCTCTAGGGCCGCCGCGACGAAGTCGCGGAAGAGCGGGTGGGGTCGGAGCGGGCGCGAGAGGAACTCGGGGTGGAACTGCGTCCCCACCATGAAGGGATGGTCCGTCCGCTCGCAGATCTCGACGAGCTGGCCGTCCGGCGAGCGGCCGCTCGCGATGAGCCCGGCCTCCGCCAGGCTGTCGGTGTAGGCGTTGTTGAACTCGTAGCGATGCCGGTGGCGCTCCTGGACTTCGTCGGCGCCGTAGGCCCGCTGGGCGAGCGTGCCCGGCACCAGCCGGCACGGATAGTAGCCCAGACGCATCGTCGCGCCCTTCTCGGTCACGCCCTGCTGCTCGGAGAGCAGGCTGATCACCGGGTGGCGCGTCTCAGGCGCGAACTCAGTCGAGTTCGGCTCGTCGCTGCCGAAGACCTCGCGTGCCGCCTCGACGACCATCACCTGCATGCCCAGGCAGAGGCCCAGGTACGGGATGTTGTGGGCCCGGGCGTAGCGCGCGGCGCACACCTTGCCCTCGATGCCACGCTCGCCGAAACCGCCCGGCACCACGATGCCGTGGACGCCGTCCAGAACGCTCAGGTCGCCGCTCTCCAGCAGCTCGGAGTGCACCCAGCGGACGTCCGTTGCCACGCTGTGATGGATGCCGGCGTGTGTGAGCGACTCCCGAACCGAGAGGTACGCGTCGTGCAGCTCGACGTACTTACCCACCACGGCCACCTCGATACGGCCCGTCGGGTTGTGCAGCCGGTCGACGAGCTCGCGCCAGTCGTTCAGGTCGCGGCCGCTGGCCTCCAGGTTGAGCAGCTCGAGGACGTAGTCGCCCATGCCCTCGTCCTCTAGGACGAGCGGGACCTCGTAGATCGTCGGCATCGTCAGCAGCGGGACCACGCCGCGCCGTTCGACGTCGCAGAACAGCGCGATCTTCGCCTTCAGGTCGTCGGCCACCGGGCGGTCGCTCCGGCAGACGATGAGGTCCGGCTGGATACCCATGCTGCGCAGCTCGCGCACGCTGTGCTGGGTGGGCTTGGTCTTGATCTCGCCCGTCGCGCCGATGTAGGGGAGGAGCGTCACGTGGACGGAGAGCGTGTTGTTGTGGCCCTCTTCTTTGCGCATCTGGCGGATCGCTTCCAGGAAGGGCTGGCCCTCGATGTCGCCGACCGTGCCTCCCACCTCAACGATGAGCACGTCGGCGCCCGACTGATGCGCCACGCCCCGGATACGGGCCTTGATCTCGTTCGTTACGTGCGGAATGGGCTGGATCGTGCCGCCGAGGAAGTCGCCGCGGCGCTCCTTGGCAAGCACGGCCTGGTAGATCTGCCCCGTCGTGACTGAGCTGCTGCGGGTCAGGTCGGCGTCCAGGAAGCGCTCGTAGTGGCCCAGGTCGAGGTCGGTCTCGGTTCCGTCGCCTGTTACGAAGACCTCGCCGTGCTGGTAGGGCGACATCGTCCCGGGGTCGACGTTCAGATAGGGGTCGAGCTTCTGGATGGCGACGGAGAGGCCGCGCGACTTGAGGATCCGCCCGATGGCGGCGGTGGTGATGCCTTTGCCCACAGAGCTCACGACACCGCCGGTGACGAATATGTATTTCGGCATGTATGAGAAAAGCGGCGCCCTGGGGCACCGCCCGATCTGCATACTATCGAACGAGTGAGCTAAGGTCAAGGCCAGCGCTGCTGCTGTGTCCTGTCCGGGGAGATTGTAAGAGGATCCAGCCGTAGGCTTAGTATCGTGAAGCAGCACCTTCCTGAAGGAGATGACACCGCGCGGCGGTCAGGACATCAAACGCCCAAGCTGGCCGAGGCCGAGCTCGTGCGGCTGGCGAAGGCACGCTCTCCGGAGGCGTGGACGCAGATCTATCAGACGCACTACCGCACGATCTACCGCTACACGAGGGCGAGAGTGTTCGACGAAACAACAGCCGAGGACCTCACCTCCGCTGTGTTCGAAGGCGCCTTGAAGGGGATCCGCACCTATCAATACCGAGGCCGGCCCCTCCTGGCCTGGCTGTACCGCATCGCGCGCAACACCGTCGCCAGCCATCAGCGACAGCTGCTGGGAGTTCCCCCGGCGGACGAAGGACGCGGCTCCTTTCGCCGGGGCTTGAGGCGCGTCTTGCCCTGGTCACGCCCGCAGGCGGCTCGAACGATGGGTGACGATCTCGCGTCAGTCGCCGACAGCGCAGGCGACCCGGGGACGATGCTCGACCGACTCGACCTTCGCGACGCGCTCGAGACCCTACCTGCGAGTCAGCAGGAGGTGCTGATCCTACGCTTCTTCGCCGGCCTGAGTGCCGCGGAGGTAGGAGAAGCCATCGGCAAGGGGCCGGCCGCCGTCTATTCCTTGCAAGCCCGCGCCATTCTGGCCCTGCGCAAGCAGCTCGGCCAGCAGGCCCGGGGAGGGCGTTCCGGCGACGAATAGCCCCTTTCCGGCGCAATAGACATAGTGAGATGGACCGCAGGCTACGAGAGATCCTCACCGAGTGCATCCGGGACCTGGAGGCTGGTCGCAGGGAGATAGCCGATTGCCTGGTGCGATACCCGGAGCGGGCCGATGAACTGCGGCTCCATCTGAGTCTCTGGAGCGCCCTGAATGCCGCGCCCAAAGCGGAGCCCGCGTCGGCCACCCAGGAGCGCGGACAAGATCGCTTGCTGGCGGCGCTCGCGAGGGCCGAAAGGCCCGAACGGCGCCTGATTCCCCAATCCTTCGCGCCGGCCGCAGCTCGGCTCGCTGCCGTCCTGGCTACCCTGGCCGTCATCGCAGGCGGCGCCGCCGGCGCCTCCGCTGCGTTCGGCGGGCCGAATGTCGCCGGCGATGTCCTCGATGCTGTCGGTATAACGGGGGGCGGCCAGGGACCCGGCGAAGGCGGGATCAACAACGCGCCCGGCGCTGCCGAGACCGGCAAGGACTGCGCGAGTGAGAACGCGGCCCAGGGTTCAGACAACGCCTCGGACGGGCCAGCCAACGCGGACGCCGGGCATGGCAGCACTGACTGCCCAGCCTATACGGACGCCACCCCCCACGGTGGTGGGACCGACAACGCGCCCGGCGCTGCCGAGACGGGCAAGGACTGCGCCAACGAGAACGCCTCCCAGGGTTCAGACAACGCTTCGGACGGTGCGGCCAACGCCGACGCCGCCCACGACGATGCAGACTGTCCGGCCAACGCCGAACATACCCCGAGCGCCGACGAGATCGACGGCACACCGGACGCCGGCGACAGAGGCCGGCAACATGCTAATCCAAACGCCTCTGACGGCGCCGATATCAGCGACGACCGTAACGAAAACGCCGGTGATCACACACCGGGCCCGTCCGCGGACGGGACTCCGGGACCACCGGACGCTCCGCAGGTCCCTCACGTGCTGCCCACGCAGGCGCGCGCTCCTGGGTCGCTGCCTGTCGGCGATCACCCGTAGGTTCGCGTAGAATTCGGCTCGTTCCCGCCGGGTGTCGCCGACCCAGCCGACCAGCGAATGGTCCACAGAAACCAGGGTTCGTGGTAGTGAAGACACCCTACACGATCGGTGGATGCGGGACCGTCGGATCGAGCGCGGTGGCCAGCGGCTCCTGCTCCGCGGGAGTAGTGGCGATCTTGCGCACCGGCGAGGCCAGGAGGGCGCCGGCCGCCGCGAGCATGGAGCAGGCGCCGAGGTAGAGCGCCGGGCGCAGCCCGACGGTCTGCCCGATGGCGCCGGCGACCAGGATGCCAGCGAGCGTGAACCCCAGGTCGAGCATGCGGTTGAAGGCGTTGACGCGCCCCAACATGCGCTCGGGCGCGATGGCCTGGCGCAGGCTCGTCGCGTTGATGTCGAACACCATGAACATGCCATCGCCGCTGATCTGCTGGGCGATGAGCAGGCCGGCGGCCACGATGGTGGCCCCCTGGGCGATCGGGATGAACAGCATCGAGATGCCCATCATCCCTAGCCCGGCGATCATGGACAGTCCGATCCCGTAGCGCCGGGCGAAGCCGGCGGCGAGCACGGCCCCGAAGAGCGAGCTGATGCCGCCCAGCCCGAAGATCACGCCGAGCAGCCCCGGATGGAAGCCGAGGCCGCGCGTCACGAAGACCATGTACGTCGCGAAGAACATGCCCGTGCCGAACGACGCGAACGGCGTCGCGCCGGCCAGCGAGCGCAGGAGCGGGTCGCGCGCGACCGCGCGCATGCCCTCGACCGCCTCGGCGAGCGCGCCCGGGCGCTCCTCCGGCGGCGGAGGCGCGGGTTCGGGCGTGCGGATGGTGCGCAGAAAGACCGCCGAGACGACGAAGGAGACCGCATCGACGAGCACGGCGATCGGCCCGCTGAAGAGCTGCACGAGCCAGCCCGAGACGCTGAAGCCCGCGAACTCCGACACGCTGGCCGTGGCCGCCAGCTTGCTGTTGCCCTCGATCAGCTCCTCCCGCGAGACCAGCGTCGGCAGGTACGAGCGGTAGGCGACATCGAAGAAGATCGTGAGCACGCCGGCGCTGAGCGCCACGGCGTAGAGCTGCCCCATCGTAAGCGCGTCGAAGGCGTACGCGATGGGGACCGAGAGGAGGATCGCGGCCCGGCCCAGGTCGGCGGCGATCATGACAGGCCGGCGTCGCAGCCGGTCGACCCAGACGCCCGCGGCGACTCCGAAGGCCAGGCCGGGCACGTGGTTCGCCGCCGAGAGCAGCGCCACCTGCATGGGCGAGGCGTGGAGCGCGAGGATGGCGGTGAAGGGTAGGGCGGTGCCGGTGATCAGAGAGCCGAAGACGGAGATCGTCTGTCCGGTCCAGAGCTTGACGAAGTCGGGGTGGCGCCAGAGCCCATCGAAGCGTAACCGCATCGGGTGAGTATAGCGGAGGGGGTCAGGATTGGACCCAGGACTGAACCTACCGCAGATTTTACAAACTTCTTACAGTGGTACTATAGAGACACAATAGCTTTGGGCGATACTGAAGGTGACCTCCTACCGGGAGTTTAGACGCAAGGCCACCAGTCATGTCCCCGCGTTATCCCGGCAGAACTCGAGCGGCCCTCCCAGGGCCGCTCGCTCCATTCTAGGGGCTCAGCTAGTCGGCGCTCGGCGAATCAGACGTCAGGGGGTGGGGAGGGCTGAAGGCTGACTGGCTGATAGCTGACGGAGCCCCCCACCATGTTGATCAGGAACTCCACCCGGTCGCCGTCCGCGAGCTGAGCGGCGCGCGTGGACTGCTCGTCGTTCACCAGCACGACGATCGCCTCCGCCTCCTCGCCCTGGAAGCCCTCGCGGTGGATCAGGTCGATGGCGCGCAGACCGGCCTCGTACGGCACCTCGTACTCCTCCCGGCCGGAGAGGGAGCGTTCGGCGAGCAGATTGTAGAACTTGACGCGAATCACCGGTCGAGCTGGGGGTCCAGGCCCAAGGTGACCTTGCCGATGTACTCGAGCGCCTCGTAGGGCGCGAACGGCTGCATGAACGGCCCGGCGCGCACGTCGCGGTAGAGGCGCGAGAAAGGGCTCTTGCTCATGTAGGCCGAACCGCCGGTCGAGGTCATGGCCCGGTCGACGATGTCAATCGCCTTGCGCTGGAGCGTCCACTTCATCGACTGTTGCTCCTTCATGAGGCCGTGCGCCTCGGCGTCTGGCGCGGCGCCGGGCGCGTACTGGGCGAAGTACGAGTCGGCGAGCTGCCCGTAGCGCTCGACGACAGCGCGCGCTACCGCAAGGTCGACCTCTATCTCGGCGATGAGCTGCTGGATTGGGATGCGCTCCGCCAGTAGTTTGCCGCTCGGCCCCTTCCTTCGGGAGGCCAGCTCGACCGCTAGATCTCGCGCCCCTTCGGCGATGCCGAGGAAGGTCGCGACGAGTCCTTGACTGATGGACGCGGCCATGTCGGCGAACCCTCCTTCGAAGGTCCCCCAGCCCCGAGGCGGAAGCAGGCTTTCCGCCGGCACGCGGGCGTCCTCGAAGAGGATGTCATGGCTTCCCGACGCCCTCATGCCCAGCGCGTCCCAGTTGTCGAGCACAGTCACGCCCGGCGTTGCCTTCGGCACGATCGCCAGGGACCCGACGTAGCCGTCTCCGTCCTTCACACGCACGGACACGAAGAGTAAGTTGGCCGCGGGCGAGAGCGTCCCGAACATCTTGCGACCGCTAATCGCGAAGCCGCCGTCTACCCTTACCGCCTCCGTCATAGGGGCGCTCAGGTCCGTGCCGGCCTCGGTGTTCGGGCCGCAGGCGATGATCTGCTTCCCGCCGATGCCCCGCATGAGGCCCTCCACGGCTTGCGCGATCGCGGGGTCGACCTCTTCGCGCCAGCGCCAGATGCGCGCCGTCTCCCAGGCTGCCGCCATATGCATGTTCGCCGCGATGGCCGTCGATGCGCAGCCACGCCCGAGCCGGCTCATCGCGACCATCAGGTCGTGCGCAGAAGACACGCCCGTGCCGCCGAACTCTTCGGGGATCGGCCCGGCGAGAAAGCCGCTCTCCTGGAGGGCGGCGATGTTCTCGTGGGGGAAGCTCGCTTCGCGGTCGTGCTGGTCGGCGCGCGTCGCGAAGTCTGCGGCGTGCTCCTCGGCCAGCGCGACGAACTTACGTCCGGCGTCGGTGGTGGCTTGGAGTTCCGTGTTCATGGAGAGGCTCCTCATCAACCAAGCTCTTGACGGAGCGCGGTTACTATCTCCTCGACTGCCGAGCGGATCTGTCGCTTGTTCTGAAGGGCATGCTCTGGTCCAAATGTGAACGCATCAAACTTGTCTTCCACGACTCGGCGTGCACCAGGAAGCGCTCCAATGGTACCGGTGTATGCATTGAGAGCGTTCCGGAGCGATTCAGACGGCGCTTCTATTTTTCCCCGAGCATACCCGAGCGTTACATCGGTGAATCTTTCCCAACCTACCGTTCCTGGTGGGTACAACCAGCCGATAGAGTAGGGCGGCCGGGCACCGCCAATAGGAACCCTGAGCGAGAGACCCAGATCGCCAGTCTCAACCTTGAGCTTCAAACCTGTACATGTGTCCAGCAAGTCTTCCAAGAAGCGTCGGTACTCCCCGTCGGGAACCTTGTCCAGGAACTCACCGACGGTCGTCTTTGTCCGCTTGTCGGCTCCGCCCTTTCGGCCGGCACCCTTCATAATTGTTCGCGACTCGAAGGCGTTAACTCCGTCGGCGGCAAACCGAACGAGTTCAACCGCATAAAAGCGTGGCCCGGCAGTCACGGCATTCAGGTACTCGATGGTACTTTCAATCGTCGACGTAAACCGCTGGGCAACTAGCAAGTAATGGAATGCGCCTGACTCGAGCTGCTCCCGAATCTGACTCCTAACGAGTTCGAAGTCCTTGGAGGCCAACCCCCACACCTCGAACGCTGCCTCGGCCAAGCTAGCCTTTCCACGCACACGAGTGTCTTCGCACTTATCGCTGCTGAAGTACCGGACCGGCACGGTTTGCTCGAATTCGTCGTAGGTCATATCCCACAAATCGGATCCGTAGTCGAGAAGCTGCGATAGGGCATGACGGAAGTCCGTGTTCTGGGGTCCCGTCTTGAATTCGATCACCAAGAGCTCGCCACCCTTAGCCACGGCAACCAGATCAACAGCACCAGACCGCAATGGCGTCTCCCGGCCAATGACCAGGAGCGGCGTCTCCATGCCGAATTCCTCGACAGGCAAGAGGTCAGGATTCTGCTTTACAAGCTCCTGAAGTTGAAGCTCATGATCCGCCAAGGTCTCCGTTAGCAACTCTAGCTTGCCTTCCGCCTGAACGACGATCTTTCTTGCCACGCTCTCCTCCGGTTTGGACGCCAAGAACCCCGAACAACGTCCGGGGTTCTAAGGTACAGCAGTACGAGTCGCGCTGGCTACTGGATGGCGCGGACGTTGTTGGGCCGGAGGCGCACCTTGACCGCTGCCGTGTTGTTCGACTCCGCCGCGCCGCCGCCTTCGAGCACGATGTTGTCAGGGTCGACCGTCGAGACCAGCCAGTAGTCACCCGGCGGCACGTTTGTAACATCGATACTCTGGCCCGACAGGTTCCAGGTGTAGGTATCGCCCCAGCCCACCGAGAGGCCCTGGATCACGCTCTGGCCGCACGAGGTGTACGTCTGCGAGCTCGAGTGCTCCAGGCTTCCGTCGACCAGGCCCGTATCGATGATGCAGAACGTCACCTTGTCGCTGCTCGCCAAGACCTGGTCGCCGATCTGGCCGTCGGCCGTGATGTTGCGCAGCTCGTAAAGGGCAAAGTTGTTGAAGTGCCAGTGGCCGTGCAGGACATGGAAGTCGAACGTGCCGATGGCCTGCTCGCTGACCAGGTACCAGCTCCCATCGGCGTGGTGGGAGTAGAGGCGCTGGTAGGCCACCGTGGTGCCGCTGGCGGCGTCGTTCTCCGGCCGCAGCTCGAAGCGGCCCTGGCCGAGGTTGGCGGCTGTGTTCGAAAGGCGGATCAGCTTCTGCCCGGTGGTCCGGATGCGCTGGAACTTGATGTCCGAAGGAGTCAGCGTTCGCAGGTCGGGAAAGTGGACCGTGTCGTCGTCACCCGCGCTGGCGACGTTGACGAACGCGCCCAGGCCCCCGAAGAGGAGCAGAGCGACAGCGGCAGCGAGAAGCTTCCTCAGCACGGGAACCCCTTGGCGCGGAGCAACGGACGCGCGGCTAACTCGCGCCGATGGCCTGCGCGATGGCCGGCGTGTGAGCGTCCTGGCGGGGTTCGCGCTGACATGCTAGTCCGTTATCTGCACGGCGAACCAGCGCCCGCCGACGCCCTGGCCGTGAGCCTCGCCCGGCTGTGCATCGTTTGCGAAGTAATGGAGCGGGTGGCCGTCATAGACTACGTGAAGGCTGCCGTCTGGCCGTTCGATAACCCCCAGCTCCCCGGGCACACCGTCGCCCGCCACCGGCGTCCCGCTCTCGATGGTCAAGGGTGGCCAGGTCTGCGGACAGGGAGCGTTCTGGCAGGTGCTGACGTTCGGCGGGTCTTCGCTGAAGGTGTAAAGAGTCCTGCCATCGGCGTCGGTCAGGATGCTGCCCAGCTCGGCGTGCTGAGAGACGATCACGGTGGCCGCCCCCGAAGGCGTGCCCGCGATCGCCTCCACGGTCTCCGTTGCTTCGACGGCCGGCGTCGACGTTTGCTTGTCTCCGCCTTCGCCGCCATCGCAGGCCACGGCAGTGACCGTGACCAGAGCGACGAGGAGCGCCGCGCCCATCAGTATCCGTGCTCGTCGCATGGGGCCCACCCCCCTCGTTCGCCGATGATCCTTCAGCCCCTACTTGGCGCCGATCGCCTCGGCGACGTCCTTCAGGCCCAGCTCTTCGAGCTTCGCGCGGCTGGGAGCGGCGGTCGCGGCGTCCCAACCGGCCGCTTCGAGGAACTCCTTCTCCATCGTGGCGGTGTCCAGCTGCACGTCCTTGTGCGGCCCGACTTCGAGGCCGCCGGTGAGGCGGCTAGGCACGTTGCGCTTCGTTACGATGTCGCCCTCGCGGACGGAGAAGGCCATGCGCAGGTTGCCGATGCGCTCGCCGGCCTGCTTGATCTCTTCCGGCGTGGTGTCCCAGCCGGTCGTCAGGTTGATCCACTCCGGGATGCGGTCGTTCGGGCCGGCCATCATGATGAACTGGCACATGCCCGTCGAGTTCACGACGTGCATGTACTCCGAAGCGTCCTTGTGGTGCACGCCGCGGCCTTCGTAGACGGCGCGGTCGCGCACGCCCGGGGCCACGCCCCAGCCGGCGCGCGCGGCGCCCTCGTACTGGGTGTGGCGCGCGGGAGTTGGGTCCAGCTTGTACGTGGTGTAGTACTCGGGCTGGAGCTTGGGGTCGTGCATGGGGAGCTCCTCGCCCGCGATGTGCATCGCGAACTGCTCCGCCTCCGGCCCAAGGCGCTCCGCGGCGAGCCGGATGCCGTCGGCGAAGATCTCACCGGCGCGTCCCTCGCGTCTGCCCATCAGGTTTAGCATGTGGATCACGGCGTCCTGGTCGCCCCACTTCAGCTCGACGCCGTTCGTGTCCTCCTTCGTGATCAGCCCGTGCTCGAAGCACTCGAACGCCATCGAGACCGTCGCGCCGGCCGCGATCACGTCGAAGCCGTACTGGTTGCAGAGGTGGTTCGTGTACTGGAGGGCGTTGATGTCGTTCATCAGGTTCATCGTTCCGAAGGCGGCTGCCGCCTCGTACTCCGCGCGATGCGTGTGGTGCGGGTAGGGGTAGCGCGGGTCGTTCTTGATCTTGCCGTCGGTTTCGTCCGCGGCGTCGAGTTTGGCGATCTCCTCACGAAGCGGCGTCGCGACTTCCTCGCTAGCGTCCTGGAGCTGCGCCTGCAGCTTAGCGCGCTCGTCGGCGCGCTTGGCGATGCGCTCGTGCGCCTTCGTCTCGTGTTCGTCCCAGCCGTGGCTCTCCGCGCCGCAGGCGAGCGGACAGTGCCAGCAGCCGTACTTCTTGTCCATCTTCTGGTTGAACTTGTCGCCGGCCAGCGCGCCCGCGCCGGGGAAGTCGGCGATACCGGCGCCGCCCCAGTTCTTCACTGGCGAGTCGCCCGACATGGCCGAGCCGGCGGTGATACCCGTGGTGCCGTAGTTGCGAAAGAACGACGCCAGCGGCGCGACGAACTGGTCCAGCGACTCGCGCACCATCAGCTTCACGTCCTTGCGGTCGCCCGCGAGGATGTTCTTCGACGCGAGACAGACGATCGCCTTGACGTTCTTCGAGCCCATGACCGCGCCGACGCCGCTGCGCGCGGCCAGGCGGCCGCGCTCGTTGCAGATGCCGGCCATGTGCGAGAGCGTCTCGCCGGCCGGGCCGATACAGGCGACGCTGGCCTTCTTGCCGTACTGTTCCTTCAGCTTGAGCTCGACATCGATCGCGAGCATGCCCCAGAGGTCGCTCGCGTCCTTGATCTCCACCTGGTCGTCCTGGATCAGAATGTAGACCGGCTTGTCGGCCTTCCCGTAGAGCATCAGGCCGTCCCAGCCGGCGTGCTTCAGGTACGGCCCGAAGTCGCCGCCGCAGTTGGCGTCGCCCCAGCCGTTGTTCTTGGGCGACTTGGTCACGACCTGGTAGCGGATCCCGAAGAGCGGCGTGCCCGTGAGCAGGCCCGGGAAGAAGCCGAGCACGTTGTCCGGGCCCAGCGGGTCGGCGCCCTGCGGAATGCGGTCGAAGATGAGGCGCGCGCCCAGGCCATAACCGCCCAGGTACTTGCGGTACGTCTCTTCGGGGATCACTTCGGGCTCGATCGCGCCCGAGCTGAGCCGGACGTTAAGGATCTTGCCGTTGAGGGCGTCGTTGAGCATCGGGAGGTTCTCCTTGCTGCGAACGGATATGCCGAATGGACCAGCGGTCTGTCGGCGCACCATTATACGCTATAGACAGAAGAAAATACGATATGCCGTGGCGGACAGAACGATTGGTGACGCACTCAGACCGCGCAGGGCGACCGCCGGTCGCCCCTACAACCTTCGCCGGCGAACGGCTTGCGGCGAGTCAATTTGTCGGATGCGCGGAGATCTTCCACATCCATCCGATAGGCCGCAGCTTGAGGCGGGCGGCCACGCGCTGGGAGGACACGTTCGTCGCGGAAGTGCTGTAAAACAGCAACCGCCCGTCGAGCGCTGGCAACGAGGCCCATGCCGCGGTCGCAGCCGCCGCGTGGCCCTGGCCCCGAAAGTCGGGATCGGTCCAGATGCCGGCCTCAGCGGCGCGATTGGTAAGCCGCGCGCTGTGACAGACCGCGATGACCCTATCATCGATCGTCGCCACCGCCCAGGGCCCGAACGCCCCGTCGAGCAGTTGTCGCCACTCCTCGGCTGTCCAGGCCAGCTCGGGGTTCCTGTCCCGCATGGCATCGATGTTATCGCCGTCTGACCTCTCGATCTTGGCGCTGGATGCGAAGGCGACTGAAGGTGGTACCACGTAGCTTGGGCCAGACGAGATCTCAACCAGGCCGAGCGGGTCTTTCAGAAGCTCTTCGCAGCGAGCGAGACAGGCAGGCATCGCAGCCGGATCGGGCGACGGCGCTTCAGCAGCGACCAGCGCCCAGAGCTCGACCGCGAGAGCATCGGGCACCTCGCTACCAATCGCAACGGTCCGCCCGTCCCTGGACGCACTGACAACCAGGTGGGGCACCGGCCCGGCGTTCGGGCCGGCATCTTTGACGAGACGGTTACGACCGTCCCTGAGCCAGAGGGTGTCGATCTCGATTTCGAGCCGCTCCAGGTCGGTGACCACACGGCAATGCTATCCGATCTACGCGAGGGCGGGCCCGCAGGCCCGCCCCGCATGGCGAACGCCGAAGCGCTAGGCGGCCTGGCGGATCGCCTCGACCTGGATCGAGAGCCGCACGTCCTCGCCGACGGCCACCCCGCCCATCTCCAGCGCTTGGTTCCACTTGAGACCGAAGTCGCCGCGCTTGATCTTGCCCTCGGCGCTCAGGCCGACGCGCTCGTTGCCCCAGGGGTCCGTGATCAGCCCCTCAAACCGGGTGCGCAGCGTGACCGGCTGAGTAATTCCGCGGATGGTCAGGTCGCCCTCGACCTCGAACTCGTCGGCGTCGAGCGGTCGCACCGAGCGGCTCACGTAGCGCAGGGTGGGGTAGCGCTCCGCGTCGAAGAAGTCGGCCGAGCGCAGGTGGGCGTCCCGGTCCGCGTTCCCCGTGTCGAGCGAGGCCACGTCGATCACGGCCTCCGCCGACGTCGAAAGGGGATCGCCGGGCGCGCCGTGGAGCGTCGCCTGGACGGAGCCGAAGCGGCCCTTGACCGTGGCGATCATCAGGTGCTTGACCGCGAACTCGACGGAGACGTGGGTGGGATCGACGGTCCACGTTGCGGGCGCTGCCGCTACTGCTGGGCTCTCAACTA